>JAICJW010000474.1 GCA_025928215.1 Chloroflexia bacterium
ACATCTACGAGTCGTTCTCGTCGGATTATGGCGAGCACTTCAGCCCGCGTGTCCTCGTCAGCGTGACCAGCGCCCTCTGCGTCAACACTTTCGGCGTGGGCACCCCGCACGGTAACTGCAACGAGAATCAGGATTCGCAGCCCTTCACCGGCCAGGATGGCGCGCTCTATGTCGCCTTCGCCAACTTCAACAATGCGACGAAGGATGCGAACGACAACCATAACCAGATGCTGCTCGTCAAATCCACCGATGGCGGACAGACCTTCAGCGCCCCCGTGAAGGTGGGCGATTATTATGAGTTGCCGGACTGCGCCACCTATCAGGCCGGCCAGGATCCCGGCCGCGCGTGCGTCCCGGAAAAAGGCAGCACGGCGAACTCGATCTTCCGCGCATCGAACTATCCCGTGGGCGCGGTCAATCCAACCAACGCGAAGCAGGTCATCGTCACGTTCGGCTCGTACATCAACATGCACTCGAACGAAGCGAACGGATGCGTACCGACGGGTCTCAACCCGGCCTTCGGAACGAATCTCTATACGGGCGTGAAGACGCCGGGCGCCTGCAACAATGACATCCTGCTGAGCACATCGAGCGATGGCGGCGCAACCTTCACGGGGACAACGACCGATCCCCGAAAACTGACCAGTGTCACCGCGGAGGGCGGGCAGGCGACCACGGACCAATTCTGGCAGTGGTCGGCCTTCACCAAGGGCGGCAAACTGGCCGTCTCCTACTATGACCGGCAGTATGGCAGCGATGAAACGACGGGTTTCTCCGATATGAGCCTGACCGGTTCGGAGAGTCTCGCGGCGTTCGGCGTCACGCGGGTAACGGGGGCGTCCATGCCGCCGCCAACCGAATTCAGTGGGCTGTTCTTCGGTGATTACAGTGGGCTGACCGCCGTGGATGACGCCCATCCGATCTGGATGGACACGCGCAACCCGGACCTCTTTGTCTGTCCGGGAACGGGGGCCGCTGGCGCGCCACCGACCGTCTGCACCGGGAGCGCCAGTAACGCGAGCGTTGCCAACGATCAGGATACCTTCACGAAGGCGGTCGGTGTGCCGTCGAGTGGGGGAGAGGGGGGATAATCAGAAATAGCATCGTGGGGCATGACGGCGCGATGCCGCCATGCCCCTATCTCTCCCGCTCTCCCGGCTGCTCGACTGGCAAGTCCGCACGGCGCGACCACTCGTAGAATGATCCGGGATACACGCGCAGGTTCGGGTATCCCAGATGCTCCAGCGCCGTGTAGGTATTCGTTGCCCGGTGGCTCCGCTGGCAGTAGATAATGATCTTCTTCTCCGGCACGACACCTGCCTCGGTGAGGATGCGGCGCATTGCCGCCGGGTCCGTATAACGCTCCTTGTCCGCCAGCAGGCTCGTCCATTCGACATGTGCCACGCCGGGTAATCGCCCGAGGCGCGGATTGCCCTGCATTGGGCGCGTGCCGTGGTATTCGTCCGTCGCTCGCACGTCCCGAACGCCGACCTGGGGATCGTCGAGCGCCGCCGCGACTTCGTCCGCCGTAGCGATCATCGCGCGTCGGGGAGTGACCGGGTAACGGGCGCCCGGCGTTGGCTGCCGCTCCGGCGGCTCCGTCGTCACGGCCCGCCCCGCCGCCCGCCAGTCCGCGATCCCGCCATGCAGCACATGGCTTGCCTCGTGCCCGAGGTAACGGAGCATAAAGGCCCCGCGCGGCGCGTAGTTCTCCGTACCCGCATCATAGAAGACCACCCTGTCGCCCGGCGTGATGCCCGCCTCACCGAGCATGTGCGCCCAATCCGCCTCGATCGTCTGCAATCCTTCCGGGTCGGTATGCTCGTTGACGTAGAAGAAGGTGTCGAGATTGATCGCGCCCGGAAGGTGTCCGTGCGCGTATTCCGGCGCTGGTCGCGCGTCAACGAGAAGGACGGGCGCGGTTTGGCCGTCCAACCAATCGAGGTCTACGAGTAGATGCATTGCGCGATCGGCCATCGAATGCCCCCTCTCTTGCGATGTGCTGGCAGTATACATGGCTCCGGCGACATAGGCCGGGCGGCGACGATGCGCGGCATCATGAATCGCATCGGGAAGCAAGCGCCGCTCGCCGTTGTTATGCAACAGCGGACGCATGCAGCGTAGAATGATGGACGCCACAACGAAGGAATGAGAGAATAATGACACTCCCCCTCTCTGTGCTCGACCTCTCACCGATTGGTACGGGATCATCCGCCGCCGAGGCAGTGCGGAACACGCTCGATCTCGCGCGCCTCGCGGACCGGCTCGGCTACACGCGCTACTGGCTCGCCGAGCATCACAACATGCCCGGCATCGCCAGTTCCGCGCCCGAAATCCTGATCGGCGCGGTCGCCCGCGAGACGACGCGCCTGCGGGTCGGCTCCGGCGGCATCATGCTGCCGAACCACGCGCCGCTGAAGGTGGTCGAGAGTTTTCGCGTCCTCGCGGCGCTCCATCCGGGGCGAATTGATCTCGGCATTGGCCGTGCCCCCGGCACGGATCAGATGACGGCCTTCGCGCTTCGCCGCTCGCGCGAAGCGATGCGCGCGGACGATTTCCCCGCCCAACTCGGGGAGGTGCTCGCCTTCGCGCACGACCAATTCCCGGCCGGCCATCCGTTCCAGTCGGTACGCGCCGTGCCGGTTGATGTGCCGCTGCCGCCGATCTGGTTGCTCGGTTCGAGCGATTACAGCGCGCGGGTCGCCGCCGCGCTCGGTATGGGGTTCGCCTTCGCGCGGCACATCAGCCCGGATGGCGCGGCGGAGGCGATGGCGCTTTACCGGGAGCAGTTCTCCCCCTCCGACACCCTCCCGGAGCCGAAGGCGATCCTCGCCGTCTCGGTGATCTGCGCCGATACGAACGAGCGCGCCGATGCGCTGGCTTCATCGTCCGCCCTCTCCTTTCTGCGGCTGCGAAGCGGCCAGCCCGGCCTGCTGCCGAGCGTGGAGGAGGCGCAGGCATATCCCTATACTCCGATGGAGCGCGCGCAGATCGAGGCGTCCCGCGCGCGGCATGTGATCGGCAGCCCGGCGTCGGTGCGCGCCCAACTGGACGATCTGATCGCGCGGACGGAAGCCGATGAG
>JAICJW010000389.1 GCA_025928215.1 Chloroflexia bacterium
TCCGTAGGCGCGGTTCGCGAACCGCCCACTCCGGGAGGTGGTATGGTCGTGGCGCGGAATCCTCAGTCCTCAGCTCTCAGTCCTTCGGCCTTCGTCATTGATGCCGATGTGCATACCGTCGTGCCTTCCGTCGGCGTGCTCTTTCCCTATCTGACAGACTTCTGGAAGGAATACATCACCCAATCGGACTTCAAAGGAGCGAGAGAGGACCCATACCCAAAGAACGCACCGACGACGATCCGGCCTGACGCGCGGCGGACGGATGGCATCGCGCCCGGCTCGAAGTTGGCGGTCGTTCAGGAGCAATCGCTCGCGGGCGCGCTCTGGGCAGGCTGGCATGTCCGGTACGCGATTCTGAACAACACCTATAGCCTGGAGAGCATCCATAATCCCGACGCGGCTGCCGCGCTCGCCGGCGCCGTCAACGACTGGCATATCGCGGAGTGGCTGGAGAAGGACGACCGCCTGCGCGCTTCGATCATTGTGCCGAGCCAGCAGCCGGAGATGGCGGCGCGAGAGATTGACCGCGTCGGCGATCACCCCAGCTTCGTGCAGGTCACGCTGCCGGTGCATTCACTCGATCCGTACGGCAACCGCCGCTTTTATCCACTCTACGAGGCGGCGGTGCGCCATGATCTCGCCATCGGCCTTCAGTACGGCGGCGCGCCCGGCAGCCCGCCCTCCGCCGCCGGATGGCCCTCCACGTACATGGAGGAGCAGGTTGATATGGCGCAGCTCTTCCAGTCGCAACTGATTAGCATGATCGTCGAGGGCGTCTTTAACCGCTTCCCGACGCTCCGTGTCGCCGTGATCGAGGGTGGATTCACCTGGCTGCCGTCCTTGATGTGGCGATTCGACAAAGAGTGGAAGGGATTGCGGCGCGAGGTGCCCTGGGTGCGGCGTCCACCGTCCGACTACATCCGCGAGCACGTTCGCTTCACCACGCAGCCGCTCGACGCGCCGCCCGACATCACGCAGTTCCTGCACATCCTCGATCAGATCGGCTCGGATGACCTACTGATGTTCTCGACGGATTACCCACACTGGCACTTCGACACGCCGGAAGAAGCCTTTCCCTTCGGCGCCCTCCCGGAGGGCATGGTGCGCAAAATCATGTTCGAGAACGCACGGGCGTTTTACCGGTTAGGATAGGGCTGGCTCTCACCCCGCTGCCGCCGCTTCAGGAATACGGGTCGGCGTAAACGGCGTCGCGGTGCGATCAATGCGCATTGCCAGGATGCCGCCGACCAGCGCCACACCACCGCCAACAATGAAGGCGAGCGAGTACGCGCCGAGCGTCGAGCGGATCAGGCCGCCAAAGTAGGCTGCGCTCGCCGCGCCGAACTGGTGCGCGCAGAAGATCCAGCCGAAGACGACGCCAACGTGCTTGCGGCCAAAGATGTCGGCAGTGAGCGCCGCAGTTGGCGGTACGGTGGCGATATAGTCGAGGCCGAAGAAGACGGCGAAGATCGCCAGCCCGGCAAAATTGGAGACGAACGGCAGCACGAACAGTGAGAGACCCCGGAAGGTGTAATAGCAGGCGAGCAGCTTGCGCGGATCGTAGCGGTCGGTCAGGAAGCCGGAACCAACCGTGCCGACGAAGTTCATCGCGCCCATTAAGGCGAGGGCGCTGGCCGCGGTCGTCTGGCTGATGCCGTGATCCACCGAGTGGGCGATGAAGTGCGTGCCGATCAGGCCATTGGAGGTCGCGCCGCAGATGAAGAAGCTGCCCGCCAGCAGCCAGAATTCCGGCACGCGCACCGCCCGCCGCATGATGCCGCCCATCGCCTCCGCCCCGGGAACCGCCGCCGGTTGGGGTGCGCCGCCGTAGGGTTCGAGGTCGAGATCGGCGGGGCTATTCTCCATCAGGAAGAGCACCGGCACGAGCGCGAGCAATGCGACGCCCGCGAGCACGAGTACCGCGCCGCGCCAGCCAATCGTGACGACGAGGCGGACATTCAGTTGCACAAACAAGAGCTGGCCCGCCGATGTCGCGCCGCCAAAAATGCCCATCACGAGGCCGCGCTTCTCCACGAACCAGCGGTTCGCCACCGCCGCGCCGAGCACCGTCGCCACCATCCCCGTCCCGATGCCGCTGACGACGCCCCAGAGTAGAACGAGTTGCCATAACTGCGACATCGCCGCGCTCGTCGAGGTGCTGACGACGATCAGCAGGAGGCCCAGCACCATCAACCGGCGCGGGCCGGAGCGATCCATCAGCCGCCCGGCAATCGGTCCCATCAGGCCAAAGAGCAAGAGACCAATCGAGACGGCGAAGGAGATCGCCGCCGCGCTCCAGCCGAATTCCTCTTCGAGCGGATGGATCAGCACGCCGGGAACGGAGCGCTCGCCCGCTGAGGTGATCAGCGTGATCGCCGTCACGCCAACGACGATCCAACCGTAGTAGACCCGCCCGCCGATACCCCGCTGCATTCGTGGTCTCCGTTCCTCTATCGTCGGTCATTTCGGCCGCGCGCGTCAGCGTACTGGCAGCGGGTTGGGCGCGAAAGGGCCAATTACAGTTCGTCGGCATGCATCCAATTCCCTCCTCCACGAAACAACGAAGCGATGCGGAACATTCCGGCCTGACGGGAGTATCTATGACGATGGCGATGCATATGAATATCATCATATGCGGGTGGATTGACAAGCCGTGCCATGACCGCTATCCTCGTGATGAGGCAATGACGAGCACACCGCCACGATGGTCGGGCCGTCCAGCGAGCCTGCGAGATGGTGTAAGGCAGGCACGAAACCCCCGCGTGATGATCCGCTCCGAGCTGCCGCCCGAAAAGACCTCACCCCCGCCCCTCTCCATTGCGTGGAGAGGGGAGAGCGGAAAGCCAGAGTAGGCGCGGACGGGAATCGCCCGATACAGCGGTGCCGGCGTGATGGCGCCGGAGAGAGTGGGCGCTGTGATGCGTCAATGAGGGTGGTACCACGGAGCGCGATTTATGCGCCTCGTCCCTGCGGGGGCGAGGCGCTTTTTAAGTGCCAAGGACTGGGGACTGAGGACTGAGGAATGGAGCAATAGATGAGTACCAAAACGCAGCCGACGTTCAACCCCGTGGATACACGCGTCTCCTTTCCCGCGCTGGAAGAAGGCATCCTCGCCTTCTGGCGGGAGAATGACACCTTTCGCAAATCTATCGCCCTCCGGGCGGGTGGGCCAAACTTCTCGTTCTATGAGGGGCCACCGACGGCGAATGGCCGCCCCGGCACGCACCACATCCTCGCGCGCGTCTTCAAGGACCTCTTTCCGCGCTACAAGACGATGCAGGGGTATCAGGTGCCGCGCATCGCCGGGTGGGACTGCCACGGCCTGCCGGTGGAGATCGAGGTCGAGAAGCAGATTGGCTCGAGAAACAAGAGCGACATCGAGGCGTATGGCGTCGAGCGATTCATCGAGAAGTGCCGCGCGTCCGTCCTCACCTACGTCGAGGAGTTCGACCGCCTGACCGAACGGATCGGCTATTGGTGTGATCTGGAACATCCCTACTGGACGATGGACACCGACTATATCGAGTCCGTCTGGAATCTGCTGCGCCGCTTCTGGGATGAGGGCATGCTCTATCAGGGGTACAAGATCGTCCCGTACTGCGCGCGCTGCGGCACGCCGCTCTCCACGCATGAGGTTGCGCAGGGGTACAAGGAGATCACCGACCAATCGGCGTATGTCCGCGTGCGGCTGAATGACGCGGTGACCTTCGGCGGCCCGACGAATCTGCTCATCTGGACGACCGCGCCGTGGACGCTCCCCGCGAACGTCGCCGTGGCGGCAAGCCCGAACCTCCCCTACGTCCTTGTGCGCCAGGCAGAGGAGCAATTCATCCTCGCGGAGACGCTGCTTGACAGCGTCCTCGGCGCGGGGACATACGAAGTCATCCGTGCCGTCGCGCCGGGCGAATTGATCGGTCAGACGTACCGCCCAATCTTCGCCTACTTCACGCCGGACAAGCCCGCGTGGCGCGTCGTCGCGGGGGATTTCGTCACGGCGGACGATGGCACGGGCCTCGTCCACATTACGCCCCCGTTCGGGCAGGACGACTTCAATGTCGGCATGGCGAACGACCTGCCCATCTTCCAACCGGTGGACCTGACGGGCCACTTCACGGCGGAAGTGACGGA
>JAICJW010000550.1 GCA_025928215.1 Chloroflexia bacterium
GCTATCGTGAACCGCGCAGCCGGGGGTCGAGTACATCGCGGAGCGCATCGCCGAGCATATTGAAGCCGAAGACAGCGAGGCTAATTGCCAGACCCGGCCAGATCGCCAGGAAGGGCGCGATCAGAAAGAATTGTCGGCCGGAACCGGCGAGCATGCTGCCCCACGCGGGCATTGGCGGCTTGACGCCGAAGCCGAGGAAACTGAGCGTTGATTCCGCCAGGATCGCGCCGCCTAACTGCACCGTGGCGAGGATGATAATCGGCGCGAGCACGTTCGGCAGCACATAGCGAAGGATGATGCGCAGATGCCCGCAGCCGACGCAGCGCGCGGATTCCATATAGGGCATATCGCGGATACTAATCACGACGCTCCGCACGACACGCGTTGACCCGCCCGCCACGATCAATCCGAGTGCCACCGCTACAATGACGATAGACGTCGCCGAACTGGTGGCGCGCGTGGTCAGGATCGTCACGAGGCAGGCAAGCAGGACGATGGCGGGAAAGGCGATCCAGGCATCAATCAGCCGCTGAAAGAGGAGATCGAACAGGCCGCCGAAGTAGCCGGAGAGTATGCCGAGGAGAGTCGCAAGCCCGGTGCCCACGAATACAGCGCCGAAACCGACCTCGATGGAGACGCGCGCGCCATAGACGATGCGGCTGAACATGTCGCGCCCCAGATTATCCGTGCCGAGAAGGTGATGCAGCGATGGCCCCTGCAGGCGATCTACGCCCTTACCCGCGTCGTAGGCGTATGGCGCGATGAGCGGGGCAAAGAGCGCGGTGAGAATGAGGATGAGGACGATAACGCCTCCGACCGCGCCGAGAGGCTTGGTGCGTGCGAACTGCCAGAGCATCCGCAGCGGATGCGCCCGAAGGTCAGGCGCGTCGGTGCGTCCGCGAGCGGACGCGGAGCGCGCGCGGGGGATGGCCGCGATGTTCGGTTGCTCGGTGCGCATCGGTGCGGTCGCTCCTGTCTCTCATCACCGTTAGGAATAGCGGATACGCGGATCGAGCCATGCATAGAGCAAGTCTACGAGCAGATTGATGACGATAATCACCGTGGCAAACAGTAAGACCACGCCCTGAACGACCGGATAATCGCGATTGTTGAGCGCTTCGAGCAGATAGCGCCCCATGCCGGGTAGGACGAAGATGCTTTCCAGCACCACCGTTCCGCTGATCAGCACCGCCATATTCAGCCCCAACAGCGTGACAACCGGGACGATAGCGTTCCGTAGCGCGTGGCGATAGACCACCGCGCGTTCGGTGAGGCCCTTCGCGCGGGACGTGCGGATGTAGTCCTGCCGCAGCACTTCGAGCATCTGTGCCCGTGTCAGTCGCATGATCGAACCGGAGAGGCCGATGCCGAGAATGATCGCGGGCAAGAGCATCTGTTTGAGATTCGTGGTCGGATTATCCTGCAATCGTGTGTACCGGAGCGGCGGCGACCAATGGAACCAGAGCGCGGGCAGCGTAATCGCCAGCGTGGCCAGCCAGAAGCCGGGAATCGCCAGCATCGCGATCGCGGCGCTGCGGGCGATGTAATCGGAGAGCGTATCCTGCCGGACGGCGGAATACACTCCCAATGGGATCGCAATGAGCAGGGAAATGATCAGCCCCAGTATGCCGAGTTCGAAGGTGACCGGCAGGCGGATAGCGAGTTCATGCGCGACCGGCGTGCGATCGCGCAGGGACTGGCCGAAGTCGCCATGCAGGATGCCCCCAAGCCAGGTGACGTACTGGACGGGGAAGGGGCGGCTGATGCCGAGTTGCGCCCGCAGATCGTTCGCGTCTTTGGCATACTGACCGTAGTCCTGGAGCATCAGTGTGACGGCATCGCCCGGCAGGAGGCGGACCATGCCGGAGACGATAATCGTGACGCCCAAGAGGGCGGGTATGGTCAGGAGGAGTCGGCGCAGGATGTATCGTTGCACGGCTGTCCTTCTGGATCAGACGCGGGGGCGCTTGTCCACCGCGTCTGTCGCGATCTGACGTCTATTTCTTGCCGTCAAGATAGATCTTCGGGACGAACTCGCCACCGCGGGCGTAATCGCTCTCGTAGTTGAAGTTTTTTACCCACGGCTGGGTTGCGATGGTCGTCGGGCCAATCGGGCCGATGACGTAATATTGCTGATCACCGGTGTACCGCTGGATGTCGAAGATGATTTTTTTCCGCTCTGTCTTGTCCAGCGTCACCGCTTGCTTCTCAA
>JAICJW010000357.1 GCA_025928215.1 Chloroflexia bacterium
GAGCCGACCGAGATACTCGATCGTCCCATCCGCCTGGTAGCGCGCCTGATCGCCCGTCTTGTAGAGGCGTGCGCCGGGGGTGGCGGAGAAGGGATCGGGGAGGAAGCGGGCGGCGGTGAGGTCGGGGCGGTTGAGGTAGCCCCGTGCCACCCCCGCACCACCGACATAGAGTTCACCCGGCACGCCAATAGGAGCCGGTTGCCGGTGCTCATCGAGGATGTATAGCCGCAAGTCGGGGATCGCGCGACCGATCGGGCTGCGCGACCCGCCATCCAGATCGGCGGTAGTCAGCGGATGATAGGTGACATGGACCGTCGTCTCCGTGATCCCGTACATGTTCATCAGTCGCGGTGACTGATCGCCGTGACGCGCGAACCAGGGGCGCAACCGTTGCGGGTCCAGCGCCTCCCCACCGAAGATCACGACGCGGAGCGCCAGTGGCCGCGTGACGGTGGCCCGCTCTTCCATCGCGATCAACTGGTAAAACGCCGAGGGCGTTTGATTGAGGACCGTCACTCGCTCCGTGTGCAACAGGTCCAAAAACGCCTCGGGCGACCGACTGACGAGGAATGGGACGACGATCAGCCGCCCGCCATAGAGGAGCGCGCCCCAGAGTTCCCAGACCGAGAAATCGAATGCAAACGAGTGAAAGAGCGTCCAGGTGTCATGGCAATCGAAGTGGAACCATTCATCGGTCGCATCGAAGAGTCGGACGACGTTGGCATGGGAAACCATGACTCCTTTCGGGTTACCGGTCGAACCCGAAGTGTAAATAATGTAGGCAAGGTTGTGCGGTTCCGCGTCGCTCGCCGGGTTCGCATCATCTGCCAGCGCGATCGCCGGCCAATCCCGGTCAATGCAGACCAGTGCCCCTTCGTACTCCGGCAGCGCGCCGATCAGCCGCGCTTGCGTGAGCATAATCGGTAGTTGCGTATCCGCGACGATGAACCCCAACAGCTCTTTGGGATAGGTCGGGTCGAGCGGGACATAAGCGCCGCCCGCCTTGAGAATGCCGAGAATACCAACGACCATCTCCAATGAGCGTTCCATGCAAAGCCCGATCAACACATCGGGGCCGGCCCCACGTTCCTGGAGATAGTGTGCGAGCCGGTTCGCTTTGGCGTTCAACGCGGCATAGGTGAGCGCCTCTCCCTCGAAGGAGACCGCGATCGCATCGGGCGTGCGTGCCACCTGCTCCGCGAATCGCTCGGGAATTAAGCGGTCGCAGGAAAAGTCTGCCCCGGCCGCGTTCCATTCCACGAGGACCTGGTGGCGCTCGACGTCCGTCAGGAGCGGTAGCGCCGAGAGGCGGCACTCCGGGTCGGCGACGATGCCGCGCAGCAGCACATGGAAATGCTCCACCATACGGGCGATCGTCGCTGCATTAAACAGATCCGTGCTGTATTCGATCGTCCCCTCAAGGCCCGCCGCAGTCTCCTCCAGCGAGAGCGTCAGTTCGAACCGGGCCGTGTCCGTATGGACCGCGAGCCGTTCCATCGTCAGGCCGCCGAAGCCCGTCGGGTGCGGCGTGTTTTGCAGCACGAACATGACCTGAAAGAGCGGGTTGCGGCTCGGATCGCGCGCCGGTTGGAGGTCCGCCACCAGTTGCTCGAAGGGGAGTTCCTGATGCGCGAGGGCGTCCAGCGTCACCCGACGCACCCGGCCGAGGAACACGCGGAAGGAGGGGTCGCCGGATAGATCGGCGCGCAAGGCCAATGTGTTGGCGAACAAGCCGATCAGCCCCTCCATCTCCGGCCGGGTGCGCCCGGCCATCGGCGCGCCGACGACGATCTCCTCCTGCCCGCTGTAACGCCCGAGCAGAACCTGGAAGGCGGCGAGGAGGGTCATGAAAAGCGTCACCCCTTCACGCTGGCTCAGCTCCTTGAGCGCCGTCGATTCCGCGCGGGAAAAGGCCACCGGCTGTGCGGCTCCGCGAGCGATCGGCGCGGAGGGATGCGGCCGGTCGGTCGGGAGCTCGAGCACGGCGGGCGCGCCGGCGAGTTGCCGCCGCCAGTACGCCAGATGCTCTTCCGCGACATCTCCCCGCAGCCGTTCCCGCTGCCAGACGGCGTGGTCGGCATACTGTATCGGCAGTTCCGGCAGCATCGCGGGTCTTCCGGTTCTCTCCGCGTCATAGCAGGCAGCCAACTCGCGCAGCAATACATCCAGCGACCAGCCATCCGCGACGCTATGGTGGATCGTCAGCAGCAGCACATGCTCCGTCTCGGCCAGCCGCAGCAAGCAGGCGCGCAGCAACGGCCCCCGCGTCAGGTCGAACGGCTGGCGGACTTCAACGGCCATCAGTTGTTGGGCCACCGTCTCCCGTTCGGTCGTTGGCAGATCATCCAGATCAGTCACCGGCAGGGATATGACCAGCGTGGAGGCGATGACCTGGGTCAGTTGCCTGTCGGTCATGGCGAACGTCGTGCGCAAGACTTCGTGTCGCGCGACGACCGCGTTCAAGGCGCGCTCCAACGCCTCCGCCTGGAGCGCGCCGACCAGTCGCAGTGCGAGGGGGATATTGTACGCCGCCGTTCCCGGCTGCCATTGTTCGAGGAACCACTGCCGCTCCTGCGCGAAGGAGAGTGGTGCATGCTCCTCCGGCGGACGGCGCGGAATACGCTCCGCAGTCGTCGCACCCGGCGACATTTCACCGCGCAGATACTTCTGCAGGAGCGCGGCCTTCGCCTCGGAGAGGCCCGCGGGGGTGGCGGTCATTCCGCACCTCCGGCGCGGTCAATCTCCGCCCCTGTCTGCGCTTCACCGAAGGTGATCGGTAGGGACTTGAGGCCACGGAAGCCTTGATTGTCGTGCCAGACGAGCGGCGCGGAGTCCAGGTGCAGATTGGGCAACCGCAGCAGCGATTCCAGCGCGATCTGCGCCTCCAGACGTGCCAGCGGTGCGCCGAAGCAGAAGTGCGCCGCCCAGCCGAAGGCGAGGTGCCGGTTGTTCTCGCGGCGAATATCCATCCGGTCCGGGTTGGGGAATCGCTCGGGGTCACGGTTCGCCGCGGCGAGGACCGCCATCACGGCCTGCCGCTTGCGGATCGTTTGACCGCCCAGTTCTATATCCTCCGCAGCCAGACGCGCCGTGTACTGGATGGGACTTTCGAACCGCAGCACTTCCTCGATCGCGGCGGGAATCAGGGAGGGGTCCGCCCGTAGCATCCGCAGTTGGTCCGGGTTGCGCAGTACGGTCAGCGCGCTGTTACCGATCAGGATCGAAGTCGTCTCCTGCCCGCCGGACATCGTCAGCAGGCTATTGGCGATCACATCCTCCTCGCTCAGTTTGTCACCCCGATCCTCGGCGGCGAGCAGGCCGGTGACGAGGCCCTCATTGAGGTGATGCGGGCAGCCCCGAATCGCCCCCTGGAAATAGCCGGTCAACTCCTTCATCGCCGTGAGGGCCTGCGGGATGCGGTCCGGATTGAACTGGAAGTTGCCGATTACCTCGGCGAAGTCGCTCGTCCAGGCATGAATTTGCTCCCGATCGCCCTCAGGCAGGCCGTGCAACTCAGCGATCACCGTGGCCGGCACGGGTACGGCGAGGTCCGTCACCACATCCATGCGGCCGCTCTTCCGTACTGCCGCGATGCGACTATCGGTGATCTCCTGAATGTGATGCCGCAGCCGCTCGACCCGGTGGGGCGTGAATGCCGAGGAGGCGAGACGCCGGATCCGGGTGTGGCCCGGGGGGTCCATGAAGATCATCTGCCGCTGCAATACGTTCGCGATGGGGTTGAATGCCTCCAGCCCCATCGTCGCCAGATGATCCGCGTCAGGCGTGCGTGCGGCGGAGCAACGCTGCAATACCGTCACCACATCCTGGTAACGCGTCACAACCCATGCGTGGAGAACGGCATCCCAATACACCGGCTCCTCGGTGCGGAGCCGGTCATAGAGCGGGTAGGGATCGGCGAGCACCGCGGGGTCAAGCAGGCGATAAAGCCCCAGGCTCCGGTCGCGCTTGCGCTGCGGGGGCGCCGTATTCGTCGTGGCGGTCATTGTCGCACCTTCTCTTCTTCCAATGCACGTCGCGTCGTCATGCGAGGAAGCGCAGCGCTTCTTCTTCCGACATCGCTTCCAGTTTGGTCATGATGAGCCGTTCGATCTCGTCGGCTAACTCCGCGACCGTCGGCGCCTCGAAGAGGCCGAGCAACGGGAGTTCAACGCCGAAGTGATCGCGGATGCGTGAGATGAGTTGGACCCCCAACAGCGAATGGCCCCCCAGGAGGAAGAAGTCTTCGTCAATGCCGACATGATCGAGGCCCAGCACGACGGCAACGAGCGCGGAGAGCCGTTCCTGCGTCGGCGTCAGCGGCCCCGCATCGGCTTCTTCACGCATGCTGTTCGTAGCGTCAGGCTCCGGGAGGGCAGCCGCATCAACCTTGCCGTTCGGGGTGAGCGGCAGCGTCTCCATCCGCACGAAAGTCGTCGGTACCATGTAATCCGGCAGGTAAGTCCCGAGGAAGCCTTGCAGCGCATCGGCGGTTGGCTCATGCCCCGGTGCCGGGACGACATACGCCACCAGGCGCATGTCGCCCGCGCTCTGCTCGCGGGCCGCAATATCGCTCGCCTGAACGGCGGGGTGCCCATCCAGCACCGTAGTGATCTCGCCGAGTTCGATGCGAAAGCCACGAATCTTCACCTGCTGATCGAGCCGACCGAGATACTCGATCGTCCCATCCGCCTGGTAGCGCGCCTGATCGCCCGTCTTGTAGAGGCGTGCGCCGGGGGTGGCGGAGAAGGGA
>JAICJW010000580.1 GCA_025928215.1 Chloroflexia bacterium
ATGATCGCCGTTCACGGCAACCCGCTGGAAGACATTCACGCCCTGCGGAAGATCGAGATGGTCATGCAGGGCGGCAGGAAATACGTTGGGTGAGTTCGGAGCTTGATTCGGAGCCTCCGTGAATAGACGCTGCATTGATTGAAGTGAAACACGATGCGTGTTCCGAACATCGAACTCCGAACTTCGAACTATTCCCGCTCCGTCAATCCGCTCACTTCCGCGACTTCTTCCGGCGTCAGTTCCCATGCGGCAGCTTTCGCGTTGGCTTCGACTTGCTCCGGCTTCGTGACACCGGCGATGACGCTGGCGACTTCCGGGTGCGAGGCGAGCCAGGCGATGGCGAGTTCGCCGACGGTGTGGCCGCGGGATTCCGCCCACTGTTTGGCATGGCGGGCGATCGCAAAGTTCTGGTGCGTGCCGTGCTGGCTGCCGAAGCGATCGTTGCCGTGCGCGCGGGTGCCGGGCGGCGGCTCCTTCCCCTCCTCGTACTTGCCGGTCAGGACGCCCCCGGCGAGCGGGCTGTAGGGGATGATGCCGACGCCGAATTGCTGGCAGGCGGGGAGCAATTCCTTCTCAATTGAGCGATCCACGAGGCTGTAGCGCGGCTGCACCGAGACAAACGAGGCGAGGTTGTGCCGGTCGCTCGTCCAGAGGGACCAGACGAGCTGCCACGCGGTGAAGTTCGAGCAGCCGATGTAGCGCACCGTGCCGGCCCGCACGAGGTCATCGAGCGCACGCATCGTCTCCTCGATCGGCGTTTCCGCGTCCCACGTGTGGACTTGCAGGAGGTCCATGTAGTCCATGCCGAGCCGCCGGAGGCTGGCATGAACGCCATCCGTGACGTGCGCGCGCGAGAGACCCTTATCGTTCGGCCCGTCGCCCGTCTTCATCGCGACTTTGGAGGTAACGATCGCGCGCTCGCGGCGATCCGCCAGCGCCTTGCCGATAAATTCTTCCGACACGCCATTGTTATAGGCATCGGCGGTATCGAAGAAATTGATGCCGCAATCGAGGGCGGTGTGGATGCAACGCGCCGTCGCTTTCTCGTCCGCGAACCGCCCGAAGGTATTGCCGCCCAATCCCACCGCCGATACCTTCAGCCCCGACCGCCCCAGTCGTTTGTATCGCATGTTCGGCTGCTCCTATCATGAGTATGTGTCGTTTCGATCCATCGCGGTATCGAGCGGGAAGCATCTCATCACGGCGAACGCGGTGCAAGGGCATGACCTCAACCGCGCATCAGGATGTCGCCCCGGTAAGCGTCAGCGGTTCCCCGGTGAAAATTGCTTTCGGCAACATCGCGTGGACGCCGCGCGGGCCATCCACGACCTGTGTAATGCGGAAATCAATCGCGATACTGGCGAGGCTGTACGCCTCGTCCCACGTCAGGCCACGCGCGTCCACGAGATAGTGCATCACATCGCGCGCGGCGACGAGCAGGGCGGCGTCGAGATCATCCCCGAAACCAAGGAAGATGAGGTGCGTCGGCGTTTCGGCGCACGGGCGTTCGATATGCATTTCCTTGCGGACAACGAACTGCAACTCCACCCGCTCCATCCCCGCTTCGATGCCGGTGACGTTCACCTCGCCATCTCCCTGAGCGGCGTGGCCGTCGCCCGTCGAGAAGAGCGCGCCGGGCACAAACACGGGCAGGTAGAGCGTTGTCCCCGCGACCATCTCCTTGCAGTCCATATTGCCGCCGAACGCGCCAGGAAAGGAGGTCGGCACCGGGCCGTCCTCGTCGGGCGCGACGGCGTAGATACCCATGAACGGATGGAGTGGCACGGTGATTCCCGGTTGGATGTCGCTCGTGCGGCGGGACCAATCAATCACCAGGTG
>JAICJW010000132.1 GCA_025928215.1 Chloroflexia bacterium
CTCCCTTAGCCTCGCCACCGAGAATCACTCGCCGGTCCGTTCTACAAAAAGTACGCCGTCAGGGATTACTCCCCTCCGACTGTTTGTGGGCGCCGGGTTTCAGGATCTCTTTCACCCCCCGCTTCCGGGGTGCTTTTCACCTTTCCCTCACGGTACTGTCCACTATCGGTTCGTTCGTGTAACTAGCCTTGGAGGGTGGTCCCCCCTGCTTCCGGCGGGATGTCGCGTGTCCCGCCGTACTCACGCACTGGCCGCACAGTCCCCCCGCTTTCGCCTACGGGGCTCTCACCCGCTCCGGCGACCCGTTCCAGCGGTCTTCGGCTAGAAGGGGGATTGCTCACTGTGTGGGAGCCATGCCGGTCTCCCCTGGCCTGCGTACAACCCCGTCGGCGCAACGGCGGCACCCTTGGCACGCCGACGGTTTGGGCTTGCACCGTTTCGCTCGCCGCTACTCCGGCCCCTTTTTACTTCCTCCGGGTACATGAGATGTTTCAGTTCCCCGGCTTACCTCCGCACCGCCTATGTGTTCAACGGTCGGTCGCACGGCTCACCACCGTGCGGGGTTTCCCCATTCGGAGATCCTCGGCTCCCAGCCTGCGCGCGGCTCCCCGAGGCATTTCGCTGCTACGCCACGTCCTTCATCGGCACGAACGACCTAGGCATCCACCCGACGCCCTTCGTCACGGTCCTGCCCTTGCGCGGGGTCGCCCCCGTCGCCGCACCTCCGTGTCTGCTTCCCTGCTATTCATCCTGCACGCCAACGCGCTCGCGTCAGCATGCTCCCTGCTGCTTCTCGTCTTCTCTCCTCAGTTGGTAATGTCCCTGCGCAGCGTTTCCGCGCTGCGGATGAGGAAGATACCACTGCCTTTTCATCGTGTCAACACTCCCGTTGCGATCATCCCTCTCACGCGGCATAATCCCCCGGTAGTCGCGGCCCGAAGCAGCCACCGCACGAGAAGTGAAATGAGGAAGATATGCGCGCGGAGATCGTCAGCGTTGGCACGGAACTGCTCCTCGGTCAGATCACCGATACGAACGCCACCTTCCTCGCGCAATCGCTCGCGGACCTCGGCATTGACCTCTTCTTCGTCTCGCAGGTAGGCGATAATCGCGGTCGGTTAGTTGACACCCTCCGGCGCGGATGGGAGCGGTCGGACCTGGTGATTACCACCGGCGGTGTCGGCCCGACGGAAGACGATCTGACGCGCGAGGCGATTGCGGATCTCGTTGGTGAAACGCCGCAGGTGGACGAGGCGACCGTCGCAATGATCCGTGCCTTCTTTCGCAATCGCAACACGGAGATGCCCGAACGCAACCGCAAGCAGGCATGGCTGATTCCCTCCGCACAGGCGCTGCCGAACCCCGTCGGGACGGCGCCGGGCTGGTTCGTGCAGCGCGAGGGCAAAATTCTTGTCGCCATGCCGGGGGTGCCGCGCGAGATGAAACGTATGTGGGAGCAGGAGGCGATTCCGAAACTGGGAGCGTACTTGCCGGAGACGGTCTTGTTGTCCCGCAACATCCGCACGATCGGGATTGGCGAATCATCGGTCGAGGAAGTGCTTGGCGATTTGGTCCATGGCACGAACCCGACCGTGGCGACCTACGCGAAAGACGATGGCGTGCATGTCCGCATCACCGCGAAGGCGCGCACCGCCGAAGAAGCCGCCGCGCTGCTCAAACCTGTCGTCGCGGCAGCAGAGAGCATCCTCGGCGACTTCATCTATGGCTATGATAACGATGGCCTCCCAGAAGCCGTTTTGTCGCTGGCAACGCAGCGCGGCGAAACCGTCGCGGTCTGCGAGCAGGGAACAGGGGGAGTCGTCACAGCGGCGCTTGGCGCCTTTCTCTCGGCGAACTCGCCATTTCGCGGCGGTATCACGCTCGATGATGGCATGTCGTTCCTTCTGGACGCGAACCAGATTGTGGACGCCGCACGTGCATCGGCGACATCGGAAAATGCACGCGCTCTCGCATCCACCGCGCGGCGGCTCTTCGGCGCATCCTATGGGCTGGGTATCTCGGTTAATGTGACGCAAGGCAGCCCGGACTATGGAACGGTTGTCTGCGCCGTTGATGCCAATGGCATAGTCTCAGACCTGACAAGAGGGTACCGGACTCTCCCAGCCGACATTCGCCGCCGCGCCGCGCTCTGGGCCGTCGAATATCTCCGGCTCGCGCTGCTCAATCGGACGTAATCACCGCGAATGACGCGTCCCGCCAGGTCCAGCCGAACCCGCGATAACGAAGGCGCTGTGTAAGGCCGACCGGGTAACCGCACATTTTTGCCACATCGCCAATCGCCCGAATCAGTGGTACGAGCGCGATGACTCCCGCGCGCTGCGTCGTGGACAACGCTGGCAGGAGGGGCTTCAGCCGGATGTACGGTTGGCGGAGATAGCACCCCGTCCCGGCGAGCATGAGCGGCCACGCAGGCGCACCGCGTTTGCCGAGGAGCAGGAGACCAAGTACGCCACCGTAGGTCACGTAGCGGATAGCGTGCCGTTTCGGCCACAAGCCCGCCTTGCCGTCGCCGCGCGCGTACCGAAAATATTGATGCCAGAACGCGCGCAGTGTCGCACGGGGGCGAAAGTGCGCGATCGCATCCGGGGCAAACGCGACGCGCTGATTCGCCTTCCGGAGCGCGAGATCGAAGACGACATCTTCGCAATAGTCCAGCCATTCCGGATAGCCGCCGACACGCTCCCATGCCGCTTTCCGGACGGCGAGGCTACGACTCGATGGCAGGAACGTTGCCGGATCAATCTCATCGCTCTGCGGCAACACCGTTGCGCCCATTGCAATCTCGAACGCACCGCGCGGATCGGCGACGAAAAACCCCGCACTGGCAGCAACGGTCTCGTCTTCAAAGGGCATGATGATCGCTTCCAACCAGCGTGGATCGAGACGAACACCAGCGTCGGTGACCGCGATGATCGGAAACCGCGCTGCCGCAATCGCCGCGTTGCGACCCATCGCGATGGTGGCGCGGGGCAGTTCGATCAGCCGCAACGGGCAACCGAGGCGACCATGCCACCACTCGACATGCAGTTGCGTTCCGTCGCGCGATCCGCCGTCCACGATAATGACCTCGCGCGGGCGTACCGTCTGGGCGGCGATGCTGCCCATCAGGTCGCTCACCGTCGTGACTTCATTGAGCATCGTGCAGACGAGGGAGACTTCGAGCGTGCGCCGGTCAGGCATTGTCGCGCTCCAGTGTGGCATAAACGGCGAGCAGCGGCGGCGTGCAGACGGACCAATCGTATCGCTCGGAGACGAATGCGCGCGCCGCGTGCCCGAGCGCACCCCGGCGATCCGGGTCATCGAGAAGGCTCAGTACCGATGCCGCAAAGCTGGCCGGGTCGGCTGCCGCAATGACGATGTGTTGATTAGCCACCACGTCAACGCCCTCGCACGCGGCGGGCGTCGCGACGATCGCGCAGCCCATGCTCATGGCGTTCAGTAACTTCACCCGCACGCCGGCACCGAAGCGTATCGGCAAGATATAGACATTGGCCGCGGCCATGAAGGGGTGGTCATCCGGCACGCTCCCCGTCACCATTATCCCTTCTCGCCCATTCCATCTCCGTAAGTTCTCGCCCGGATTCCGGCCAACAAACGCACATCGCGCCTCCGGCCGCACGCGGCGGATACGCGGCCAGACCCGCGTCACGAACCAATCCGCCGCGTCCGCATTGGCCCGGTAGTCGAACGTCGCCGTAAAGAGAACGTCAACCGTTGGAACGGACGTGCAGACCGCTGCTCGCGCGTAGTACGCGCTATCCACGCCGATAGGCACGACCGCCACCGTCGCGGTAGGGGAAAGTGCGCGCAGATGCGCCGCGTCGGCGGGCGATACCGCGAGCGTCGTCGCGGCACGGCGCATGACGCCTGCTTCATAGCGGCGGAGTTTGCGCGACTGGAGCGCGGAGTATGCAGCGTGGAGAAACCGACGATCGCGTGCCGCCTGCCGCGCCATCCGCCCCTGCAATATCGCTTCCGCATTGTGCGCGTCATAGAGAATCGGCAGAGCAGTTCGGGGGATGCCCGGCCACATCTCCAGACCTTCAACCTGTATGAGGTCATATGCGCCATCGCGGCAGTGCCGCGCGATCTCCGCTTGCAAACGTCGCGCGCCGAGGCGACGGGCGAGATCCGGTTCCCCTGACAAGACGAGGTCATGGAGGCGATGGGCAATCGTCCGCCGGTATCCCGGTAGCGCCAGTGGTTGATCCGGTTCGTCCAACCCCGCCCGGAACACAGCGGGCGTGATGAGATGGACAATATGACCGGCTATGGTTGCCGCGTGCATGAGATGCCAATTGCGAATCGCTGCGCCGCCCCGCGTGGGGTGCGGCGCCTGTGGCGTCACAAAGAGTATGCGCATCCTCAGCCGTCGTCCGACGCGAGAAAGGAGCGCAGCAGAGCATCCTGGCGGTCGTGCATCGCCACCCGGTCGGCATCGGTCGCGTCGTCCGCACCGAGCAGATGGATGAGGCCATGGAGAGAAAGGAAGGCGACTTCATGTTCGACCGTCAGACCCGCTTCCGGTCCTTGCCGTGAGGCGGTATCCCACGAGACGGCGATATCACCGAGGTAATTGCCATATCCCGGTTCCATCGGGAATGCCTCGTCGCTCGCGGTAGCAAACGAAAGCACATCCGTCGGGGTGTCGTCATTCAGATAGTCGCGGTGGAGCGCCTGGATACCGTCATCATGCGTGATGAGCAGCGTAACGGCGGATGTCGGTGCGCCTTCCGCGTCCAACGCAAACCGCATCAGTCGCCGGAGCCATTCGGCGTCCAGCCCCGCGTGTTCGGCATCCCCGCTCTCGATGATGACGGTGATCGCGTCTGCCTGATCCATCAGTCGGTCCGGCCAACCGTCGCGGGCGCGGCCTCGCTGCCCGCCCCGGCGGGAATCGAGACGAGTTCCGCCGCTTCCGGTGCGGGCGCGGCGGGTGAGGTGGGCGTAGGGTAATCAATTCGGGGGTGGTACATGCCATCGAGCACGGCGACGAAGGTGCGCTGAATCACATCGAGATCGCGCAGCGTGAGCGGTGCTGCGGCAAGTTGACCATTATTCAAACGGTCCTGAACGATACGCTCGACGATGGACCGGATCGCCGCGGTGCGCGCCGCATCGGCGCTTCCTTCGGTGGCGACACTCGCGTCAACATTGAGCCGACCGGCGCGATTCGCCGCGCGTGTAGCGGCCTCAGTCGCGTCCGCCAGCATGATGACCGCCGCCTCCTTCGTTTGCGGGATCGGGCCAGGATAACGGAAAAGCGCCGCGTCAACGGCATTGCCGTCATGCTCCGTCGCCTTCTGGTAAAAGACCTCCGTGCGCGTCGTCCCATGATGCTGGGCGATCACATCAACAATCGGCTGTGGCAAACGCGCCTCCTCAGCCATCGCGATCCCGTCCGTCACATGCGCGATGATAATGCGCGCGGAGGTATAGGGATCGAGAGTGTCATGAATATTGCGCATATTCGCCTGATTCTCGATGAAGTACGCGGGGTGAAGAGACTTCCCGATGTCGTGATAAAAGACGGCGACGCGGGTGAGGAGCGGATCGCCGCCGATTTCCTCGACCGCCTTTTCCGCGAGATTGCCGACGATCATGCTGTGGTAATACGTTCCCGGCGCGTCCTGCGCGAGGCGTTTGAGCAGCGGTTGGCGCGGATGCGCCAGTTCGAGCAACTGGAAAGGGGTAATGATGCCGAACAGCCGGGCGAGCATTGTCACGCCGATAAAGGCGACGCCCGCCGACAGGATGCCGTTACCGAAGGCAAAGCCGACGCGCTGCACGATCCCAAGGGCATCAGCAGGCGGCGTCAGGAGCCGCCAACTGACCGCACTGATCGCGCCAACAGCGCCGATCGCTGCGGCGCTCCAGAGGAACGCGACGGTCGTTTGCGCCCGCTCCGCCAGCACGACGCCGATCAAGCCCGTGACGAGAAACATCGCCACGAGCGAGAGCGATTGATCCGAGAAATAGGTACAGAAGACGGCAAGGAAGATCGTTGATGCCATTGCCAGTTCGGTGTTGAGCAGAAGAACGAGGACCATGCTCACCCCGGCGACGGGGAAAAGATAGGGGACGACGGCATGGCCGGCGAGCAGGAAACGGGAAAAAATCACCGGCATGATGAGCGCAAAAAGCAGGAGTAATGCCTGATTTCGCCGCAGACGGCCCGCTGTCGTCTTCCAGAGGAAGACCGCCACGACCCCAACGAGGGACGCGGTTAGCCCAAAGACACCGACGGCCCGCTGGATCGTCAATTTCGGCGCGCCGAGGCCGAGGGACTCAAGTTTCTCGACGGCCTCCGGCGTGACAAGATCGCCCTGACGGACGATCACCTCATTTTCCAACACCGTCACCTTGACATCCGGCACGGCCGCGACGGCCTGTTGCTGCCGCGCGCGCGTCTCGGCGACATTTTGCGTCATATTGGTGACGATATACGCGCGGGCGAGATCGAGCGCGACACCGCTCTCCGTCGCACTCAAGGCGTCGGCGCTCGTCACGTTCATCTGCAACTGTGCCGCAGGCTCGCCACCGGCCGGAATCTTTCGATCCGTCAGGGTCGTACGCAGCGTTTGACGGGCGGCGCTCTCGACACGCAGCCGCGATGCATCATCGAGGCGGTAGAGCGTATCAATATCGTACGCGGGCAGGCCGGGGGGAGCGATCGGCGTGAGGCGGTCGCGAAATTGCGTCGGCCCAACAGCGGCGTCGCGCTTCGCCGTCTCGACCACGGTAATGAAATTTTCCAGTTTCTGCGCCTGCGTTTCGACGACGCGCGGATCCTGCGCGTAGACAATATTTGCCGGGTCCTCGAGCGCGGCACGGCGCGCGTCGTTCGTCTTAATCGCGCTGACGTACTGGACCGTCCGGTTCGCCTTCACCGTCTGGGTCGCGACTTCACCCGCCGTGAGGTCAATCGCGCCGGGCTGATAGCGCCAGAGGAGCGTCGTTGCGACGACGGCGACCAGAATGACTGAGAGGATAGCCGAATACTGCCATTCGGAACGTCGCAACGCCCCAAATCGTGGGCGACGAAATGGAGCGGCGGCAATCTCAACCTCGACCGTGCCCAGATGTTCTGGATTGGGTTGTGGCAATGGTGCGTTCATCGCAATGCGTCCCGCGGCATGAAATCGGACGGCACGGAGAAGCCGTTACGAGGAGAGCAGTTGGCGCACGATACCAGCAAGCACGCTGCGATCGGCACTGTCGCCGACACGCGCGAGGAGCACGGGCATCACTTTGCCCATCTCTTTCGGGCCGTGCGCGCCGGTTTCGGCGATCACCGCGATCGCGGCGGAGCGCATCGCGGCCTCGTCCATCGCCTGCGGAAGATAGGACTGAAAGACGGCAATTTCCGCCTCTTCCTTAACTGCGAGGTCCTCACGTTTGCCGGAGCGAAATTGCTCGACACTATCACGGCGTTGTTTGATCTGCCGCTGGATCACCGCGCGGACATCGCTGTCGTCCATCGGCGCGTGATCGCCGCCGCGTCGTTCGATCTCCGCGTTTTTCAGGGCGGCCCGCAGGAGGCGCAATGCGTCGCGGCGGGCTGTATCGCCCGCCCGCATCGCATCTTTGAGGTCGGCTTCGACCTGTTGTGGAATCGTTGTACCGTGAGACGGTGACGCGTCCGGCATGGATCGTGCCGCTCCTCAAAATACGGGAGCTAGAGCGTGCGCGCCTTCTTGAGAAGTTTGCGCCGCCGTGCCGCTTCCTTCTTCTTCCGCTTCACACTCGGCTTTTCGTAGTGCTCGCGCCGCCGCGCTTCCGCGAGAATACCCTCTTGTTGGACTTTCTTGTTGAAACGCTTGAGCGCTGCCTCGAAACTTTCGTTATCACCGACGACTACTTCGGTCAACCGCCGTCACCCCCCATCAAAGACCGTGTTGCGAGCATGCACGAAACGCGCGGTGCCCGCCGCGATTTGCCTGCTGAGTATACGGACGGCGCGGCGATCCGTCAATGCGGCGCTGGCGGCGCTACGCCGACGAGCGCGCCAAGTGGGCGGCCACCGATCAGGTGGAGATGGAGGTGCGGGACGGTCTGCCCCGCGTCGTCGCCGTGATTGATGATGAGCCGGTATCCAGATCGGGCAACACCAAATTCTTCCCCCAGACGCGCGGCGACAACGAACAAATGGCCAAGCATTTGCTCGTGCGATGGCTCAATATTCGCGATGCTGGGGATCGGTTCGACCGGCACGATCAGTAAATGCACGGGTGCCTGTGCCTGAATATCCCGAAAGGCGATGCAATCGTCATCGCGATAGATAATGTCGGCGGGGATTTCGCCCGCGATAATCCGGCTGAAGAGTGTCGGCTGGCCGTCCATGCTACTGCTCACCAGCGAGGGTGGCATCAATGATCGCGCCGATGTTGGGGTCGCCGGGCGTGAGAATCGGCCCGGTGGGAACGGTCGCGAGGTCGAGATGTTTAATGCCGCCCGCGGTGAAGAAGCAGACGACCTCATCGTCCGCCTTCAGCCAGCCGCGTTCACGCAGTTGCCGCGCCGCGACGACGGTGCTTGCGGCCTCTGGGGAGGGCCAGATTCCCGTCGCCGCCGCGATCTTTGGCATCCATTCCACCATCGCGCTATCGGCAACGGTGACGCAGGTTCCGTCGCTCTCGCGCACCGCATCGAGAATCAGGTAATCGCCGACCGCGATGGGCACGCGCATGCCTGGTGCGAGCGTGCGGGCATTCTCCCACAGCGCGGCATGGCGTTCGCCATTCTCGAAGGCACGGACGATCGGCGCGCACCCTTCCGACTGGACGACGACCATTTTGGGCCGCGCTGAGCCGATCAGCCCCATCGCTTCCAGTTCGGCAAACGCCTTCCACATTCCCACGATGCCGGTGCCGCCGCCGGTGGGGTAGATGATAACGTCCGGGATGCGCCAGCCGAGTTGCTCGACGAGTTCGAGGCCGAGCGTCTTCTTCCCTTCGGCGCGGTACGGTTCTTTGAGCGTTGACACATCGAACCAGCCGCGCGGGCCGCTTTGCTGCTTGATAATCGCGCCGCAATCATTGATGAGGCCATTGACAAGAAAGACATGCGCGCCGTACGCGGCGCTCTCCGCCTTCATCGCGTCCGGCGTGTCCTGCGGCATGAAGACGAAGGCATCCATCCCGGCCCGCGCGGCGAAAGCCGACATTGCGGAGGCGGCATTGCCCGCTGATGGGATGGCGACGGCGGTCACGCCGAGTTCACGCGCCCGCGTGATCGCCGAGCCGAGGCCGCGATCCTTAAAACTGCCAGTCGGGTTGCGGCTTTCGTCCTTCGCCCAGAGACGCGACAGGCCCGTCTGCGGCCCCAGCCCGTCCATCGTCAGGAGCGGTGTCCAGCCCTCGCCGAGCGTCACGACATGCGCCGGGTCCCGGGCCGGCATGATTTCGGTATAGCGCCACATCGTCGCGGGGCGTTGTGCCAGCGCCTCCTTCGTCATCGTTTCCGCGGCGCGCTTGAGGTCGTACTGCGGGGCGAGCACGCGGCCATCCTTCGGGCAGAGTGTCTGGAGCGTATCCGCGTCGTATTCCGCACCACAATACGTGCAGCGTAGATTCGTCATCGTGCTGCCGATAACGGTCGGTGTAGTTGCCATTATTATTCCCCCACTTCGACTGGATCGCGGTCATGCGCCTGACGACCGCGAATGAAGAAAACCACCAGAATAATCACAATGAGGGCAGCGACCGGATAATCGAATGGCCGCATGACATCCCGGAACCGCACCCAGTTTGCCCCCGCGTAGTAGCCGCCCGTTGCCAGCGCGACGCACCAGATGAAGGACCCCACGAAGGTGTAGATAATGAAGCGCGGAAAGTTCATCCGCGCCACGCCCGCCGGGAGGGAGATGAAGGTTCGCACGACGGGCAGGAGGCGGGAGAAGAAGGCGGTCGCCTCACCTTTCTCCGCGAACCACTTGTCCGCCGTCTCGATATGGTGCGACGAGATGAGGATATATTTGCCATACTTGATGAGGAGCGGCCGGCCCCCGGATGCGCCGATCCAGTACGTGATCGTAGAGCCGAGCACGCAGCCGAGCGCGCCGACCACCCCGGCGATGACGACGTACCAGACACCATGATGGAGATTCCGGATCAGGAACCATCCGGCAAGCGGCATAATCACTTCACTGGGGATGGGAATCGCCGCGCTTTCGATGGTCATGGCGATCAAGACGCCCAACCAGCCGACATTGCCATAAAGACTGTTCAGAAAGTCAATAATTGAATTCTCAAGGCCACGCGGCACGCATTACTCCCTCAATTAAGTGATCGAAGGGCACTCTTCCCGCACACGTTCCCATGCTACACGACGGAACGGTCGCACGCAAAAGAAAGGGCTAACGCGGCTTCCCCGGTGGTGGCGGGCTTCAGCCTGCCATAGTGAC
>JAICJW010000467.1 GCA_025928215.1 Chloroflexia bacterium
ATCTCGGTCGGGACATCCTGCCAGAGCGTGCCGCCACAGAAGACGTTGAGCACCTGAATGCCCCGGCAGATGCAGAGCACCGGCAGATCAATGGCGAAAGCGGCTTCCAACAGCGCGTCCTCCCACGCATCGCGCTCGTCGCTGATGCCGTAGGTCTTCTCGTGCTGCGGGCCGGTATCGCCGTAGCGCGATGGGCGGATATCGCCACCGCCGCTAAGGAGCAACGCATCGAGCCGTGCGACGACCTGCGCGGCGGCGGCGGGGTCAGTCGCCGGGAGGACGACCGGGATACCGCCCGCCGTTTCTACCGCGCTGGTGTAGGTGTTCGTCATGCGATGCACCGTCACATCACCGAACGCGGGGCTGCTCTCCTTCACCGCCGAGGGCGTGATGCCAATAATCGGTCGCGTGCTCTGCATGGGCTTCATGCTCCTTCGTGTGGATAGGGTGCGGCGGCGTGCCGCTTTCTCATTCATACAGCATGCCAGAGGCAGCTACCAGCGTCAATTGTATGGATCGGACGACGAAACCGATTGAACCGCAGAGACGCAGGGAACGCTAAAGTGGAAAGAGGGGGGAAGGTTGGTTTTATGTTCTATCCCTTCTCCGTATTTCTCTGTGTTCTCTGCATCTCTGCGGTTCAATCATTTGGTATACTACGAATAGGCGTCCGTACGCTGGTGTGCTGGAAGGAATGATCTGTGAGTAGCCGACCCCGCTCGATTGCTGAACCCGTGACCCGACTCATTGAAGAACTCGGGCGGCTGCCGGGCGTCGGGCCGAAATCGGCGTCGCGGCTCGCCTATCATCTCCTGAAAGCGCCGAAGCAGCAGGCGGTCGCGCTCGCCGAAGCGGTGCTTGAAGTGAAGGAGCGGGTGCGTTTCTGCTCGGAGTGCTACAACCTCACCGAGCACGATCCGTGCGACTTTTGCAGCGACCCGGCGCGGGACCGTGGGATTATCTGCGTCGTCGAGGAGCCGCTCGATCTCGTCGCGCTGGAGCGGACGGGCGAATATCGCGGCCTCTATCATGTGCTGCATGGCGCGATCAACCCGATTGAGGGGATCGGCCCCGACCAGCTGCGCGTGCGCGAGCTCTTCACCCGCCTTCAGCGCCCGGACGTGAACGAAGTGATCCTCGCGATGAACCCGAACACGAATGGCGAGGCGACGGCGATGTATCTCTTCCGGGCGATCAACCCGCTCGGCATCCGCGTCACGCGGCCCGCCAGCGGCCTCCCCGTCGGCGGCGATCTCGAATACGCCGATCAAGTGACGCTTGGCCGCGCCCTCACGGGTCGCCGCGAACTCTAAGCGATCAGGCACAATAGATACAATGAGACGACGTGCGCGAATATGCTTGTAATTGTGCGCTCTTATGCGGTACAATCTCTCCATGCGGTGCGAATGTATCCACCTGCCGGATGAGGGGAGTGCAGCACAATGACGAGCACAAACGGTCACAGCGAAGCGAACGGGCATCAGAACGGCGTCGCGAAATCTACCTGGACGACGAAGGCCGGGCTGGCGCAGATGCTCAAGGGCGGCGTCATTATGGATGTCGTCAACGCCGAGCAGGCGAAGATCGCCGAGGAAGCGGGGGCGTGCGCGGTGATGGCGCTGGAGCGCGTCCCGGCGGATATTCGCGCTCAGGGCGGCGTGGCGCGGATGAGCGATCCCGATCTGATTCGGGGCATTATGGAAGCGGTCTCGATCCCCGTGATGGCGAAGGCGCGGATTGGGCATTTCGTCGAGGCGCAGGTATTGGAAGCGCTCGGCTCCGATTACATTGACGAGAGCGAAGTGCTGACGCCCGCCGACGAGCAATATCACATCGAGAAACATGCCTTCAATGTGCCGTTCGTCTGCGGCGCGCGCGATCTCGGCGAGGCGCTGCGGCGAATTGGCGAGGGTGCGGCGATGATCCGTTCGAAGGGCGAGCCGGGTACGGGAAATATCGTCGAGGCGGTCCGCCACCTTCGCGCGATCACCAGCCAGATTCGCCGCCTGAGTGTCGCGCCACCGGAAGAGCATATGTCCATCGCCAAGGAACTCGGCGCGCCGTACGAACTAGTACGTGAGGTGGCGAAGAATGGCAAATTGCCCGTCGTGCTCTTCTGCGCGGGCGGCGTCGCCACGCCAGCCGATGCCGCACTCGTCATGCAACTGGGCGCGGAGGGTGTCTTCGTTGGCTCCGGCATCTTCAAGAGCGGCGATCCGGCGCGGCGCGGCAAGGCGATTGTCGAGGCGGTCACGCACTTCCGGGACGCGAACATCATCGCGGAAGTGTCGCGCGGCCTCGGTGAGGCGATGAGCGGCCTGGAGATCGGCAAACTGCCGCAAGAGGCGCTGATGGCCCCACGCGGCTGGTAGCATAAACCTAACCCCCGGCCCCCTTCCTCGGCGTGGGAAGGGGGCCGGGGGTTAGATAGGGAGATTTACCATGACGACTATTGGCGTGCTCGCGTTGCAGGGAGCATTTATCGAGCACGTGCATGCGCTTGAGCGACTCGGCATTACGGCACGCGAGGTGCGGTTGCCGCGTGATCTCGACGGGCTGGACGGCCTCATTATGCCTGGCGGCGAGAGCACGACAATCGGTAAATTAATGGTGCAGTACGGCCTGGACGAGCCGATCCGCGAGCGGGCGCGGGCGGGCTTCCCGATCTGGGGGACGTGCGCCGGGATGATCCTGCTGGCGAAGGATATCGGCGGCTTGCGCCAGCCCTTGATCGGCGTGATGGACATCGTCGTCGAGCGCAACGCCTTCGGGCGGCAACTCGATTCATTCGAGGCTGATCTCGCGATCCCGGTCATCGGCGCGGAGCCATTTCCGACGGTGTTCATCCGCGCCCCCCTCATCCACGCGGTACACGGCGATGTCGCCGTCCTTGCCACGCTGGCGGACGGGCGAATCGTCGCCGCGCGCCAGGGCAACCTGCTCGCGACGTCGTTTCACCCCGAATTGACGAGCGATGACCGACTGCATCGCTATTTTGTTGACGAAATCGTCGTACCCGTCCAGTCAATAGAAGGCTCGCGCACGGCGGCATAATGGATGCATTCATAGCGAATACTTGTTGGTGGAGCAGGCTGAAGCCTGCTCCACCAATAGTAACGCACGAACCGCTCTGCCGTACGAAGACTCGATCAAT
>JAICJW010000447.1 GCA_025928215.1 Chloroflexia bacterium
CGGCTGGCAGAGTTATAACCTGACTGGTGCAACCATCCCGCCGTCCGCTGCGAACCCCCTACCCGCGCCGCTCGCCGATCTGGTCGCGAAGGTCTCCAACCTGCAGGGATTGACCATCCCGACCGATGCGCCACCGACGCTGCGGCCCGGCGCGCAGGGCCAGGTGACGCTGCAACGGGACGGCACACTCGTGATCTACGTCCCTGTGACGACGCCGACGACCTTCACATCGGACCAATTGGCCCAGCTCGTCGCCCGCACGCAGCAGCAAGCGGTGGCGCAAGGCGCACCCTCGCCGCGTATCCTCCGCGTGACGATCGTCCCGGCACCCGTCCTCCAGCCGACGCCGTCGCCCGCACCGACGGCAACAGGCAGCACGAGCGCCCTGAGCGGGACAAGCCAGCCGCCGACGGCCACGCCGGGTGCGACGGTCACGCCTCAAGCCGCAATTGTGCCGCTGGACAAGCGCTTTGACGCGATCACGCAGGAGCAGAATCGCCTTGCCACGACACTGATTCAGACGCAGGTCGTCGTCGAAAACGGCAGGGTGACGGCGATCCTCTATCGCGGGCAAGCGCCCAACTTCTCTGATATTGACGAAGTCATCTCCACCGCGCCCGTCCCGGTCGGCAAGGAAGTGACGGAATCCGTCCGCGTCAGCGAGGCGACGGAAGATATGCTCCGCGCCGCGCCCGCCCAACTGCCGAAATGGACGAGCCGGTACACACAATTGCCGGAGGGCATTACGCAGCGCACCGCCGACCTCGCGCAGACACTGGCGAAAGGCACAACGAATCAATACGACTACGCGGCGGCGGTCGAGAAATACCTGCGGAGCAATTACCTCTACCAGGAAAAGATCAATCTGCCGCCGTTCGACCGCGATGTGACCGATTACTTCCTCTTCCAATCCAAACAGGGGTACGGCGAGTACTTCTCGACCGCGATGCTCGTGCTTCTGCGGCTCAATGGCGTCCCGGCGCGCGAGGTCGTTGGCTATCTTCCCGGCGGGCGGGCGGATGATGGCCGGCTCGTCTCGCTGGAGAATCAGGCGCATGCGTGGGTCGAAGTCTACTTCCCGCAGTATGGCTGGATCACCTTCGACCCGACGCCGCGCCCCGGCGTCCCGCCGATCGTGCGCGGCCCGCAGGTCCTGCCGTCGGTGCCCGCGACGACTCCGGATGCAACAGCGACCGGCGACCTCGCCGGCGGGCAGGACCGCCTCGACGCCCGTGGTGAGGATCGCCTGCGCCAGCTCGATGAGGAACTGAACGGCGGTTTCGATTCCGGCGGCTCGTATACACCGCTCGCGCAGCGGCGTGAGATCAGCCCACTCTTCTTTGTCATTCCACTGATGTTCGGGTTGTTGGCGCTCGTCGTCGCGTTTCTCTGGCTCCGCACGTTCCGTGGCATGAGCGGCGCGACGCAATGGTATGCGCGCATGACCCGCGCAACGGGCCTCGCCGGGTTGATTCGCTGGAACCGGACAACAACGCCCTTCGAGACGGCGGCAGCGGTGGCGCAGCGCCTGCCCGGCAGTAAGGATGCCGCGATGTTGATCGCCCAGCGGTATGCCGAGGAGCGATACGCCGGGCATCCACCCGACGCCGCCGATACCGCCGAGACGCGCACCGCGTGGATGCGGCTGCGCAAATTGGTTGTCCAGAGCGCGCTGCCGGGCAACCGGCGCAAAGATCGCAAAAATGCGGAGGTCGTGCCGCCCATTCAGCCGCATGGTCGCCGCCAACGGTAGCGGCTTTCCACTCTAGGAGAACACGCAGCCAGTCCGTGCGAGCGGATCGGAACGTCTGGGAAGGAGTAACGATGACCTCACCGACCCCGCCGCTCCGCCCCGTTGTCGTACTCGGGAGTATCAATACCGACCTCGTCGTCCGTGCGCCCCATTTCCCGCGCCCCGGTGAGACGCTACACGGCTCCGATTTCGCGGTGATCGGTGGCGGCAAGGGGGCCAATCAGGCGACGGCCGCCGCCCGACTTGGCGCGCCGGTGCAGTTTATCGGCGCGGTGGGGGCGGATGACTTCGGCACACGCCGGATCGAGGAGATGGCGGCGGCAGGTGTGGATGTCGCCGCGATTGCGCGCGTCGCGGATAGCCCGACCGGCGTCGCGTTCATCACGGTCAACGCGCACGGCGAGAACACGATCATCGTCGCTGCCGGGGCGAATTGGCGCGTCACCGAGCAGGACATCTCAGGAACGATGCTGGCGATGGCAGCGGGGGGTGTGCTCGTCGCGCAGCTCGAATTGCCGCTCGAAACGGTGGCTGCCGGTCTTGCCCGCGCGCGCGCGGCGGGATTGACGACGCTGCTCAATGCCGCGCCATCTACGGCGGCGGCACGCAATCTGCTCCATCATGTGGACATTCTCGTCGCGAACGAGGTCGAGGCGGGCGATCTCGCCGAATGGGCAAGCACGGTCACGAAGGAGAATGCGGTTGATGTCTCGGCGCGGCTGCGGGCGCGCGGGCCGCATACCGTCATCGTCACGCTTGGCGCCGCGGGCGCGATCGTCGCGACAGGCACGCGAACGATCCTCATTCCCGCGCCACGCGTCCCGGTCGTGGACACGACCGGCGCGGGGGACTGCTTCACGGGCGCGTTCGCAGCCGCAATCGTCGGCGGAGCGGAGATAGACGCAGCGGCGCGGCGGGCCGTCTCGGCGGCGAGTTACTCGACAACGATCTTCGGCGCGACGACCGGGATGCCAACAACGGAACAACTGGATGCATTTTTGCGTGCATCAGGAACAGGGTGAAGGAGGCGGAAATTGCAGGCAAACGAAGCTCCGGTAGTGCAGTATGGCCCCGGCGGCGAGCAGTGGTGGCAGATACCGGTGGGCGCCTCGCTCTATGCGAGCGATAACGTCCCGGTTGGTACGGTTCTGGCCATCGGAACGGCCTATCTCCATGCCAGCGATTCGATGATGGCGGATGGGGATGCGTACGTGCCTCTGCAAATGATCGGCGGATTCGATGCCGCCGCGAATACCGTGCATCTCACGGTGTCATCCGACGCGGTGCGCGCGATGTTCGGCAACACGCCGGCGAATGACGCTCATTCGTTGCAGGCAATGCATGGCACGACGCTTGCGCTGCCGACCGCGCAGCCGCCGACGCCGGCTCGCGAATTGACGATCGCGTTGCGCGAGCAGAAAGTGGTTGTTGTCGTTTTGCCGACGGTCGTGAAAGACGTTCTCGTGCGCCGTGGAGCGCAGGGTGATGCGGTTACAGTGACGGAGACCGTTCGGAAAGAAATCGCGCACGTTGAGGTGGAACGGGATACACCATAATTTGC
>JAICJW010000104.1 GCA_025928215.1 Chloroflexia bacterium
AGCGAGATGCCGTCGCCGACGAGGAACGGTTGACCGATGCGCTGCACGAACTGACCGAGTTCGCGGCGTCTGTCGGCTCGACGCTGATTCTCGAACCGCTCAACCGCTATGAGACGCACCTGATCCACCGGCTCGAACAGGGCGTCGAATGGTGCGAGCGGATTGGCAGCGAGCGGCTGCGCCTCCTCGGCGATCTCTTCCACATGAATATCGAAGAGCGCGACCCAGTGACGGCGCTTCACACTGCCCGGCAATATCTCGGCTATGTCCACCTCGCCGATAACACACGATTTGAACCGGGGACGGGTATCACCGATTTCATGGCGGCTTTCCGCGAACTGCGGGACATCGAGTATGACGGCTATTGCGCGCTGGAATGCAATCTCTCCGGTCGTGCTGACGAAATCCTGCCGCGCACCGCCCAATTCGTCCGCTCACAGTGGGGGGCCGACTCCTAACGCAGAGACCACAGAGAACGCAGAGGCACGGAGAAAAGAAAGCAAAAAGGGTGTCTTTTCTGTCTCCTCTGCGCTGATTTTTTCTTGGGCGCCTTGACAGAGCGGGCGGCGGGTGCTAGCGTCCGTTGCACAATCGAAGACGCCCGCGATGACGGGGAAGAGTACACGTCTGGTGCGTGCAAGCGAGTGGGGGGAGGGTGGAAGCCCCATGGCGATACCTGCGTGGAACGCGCCTCGGAGCGGCCCGCCGAAGAAAGCAGCGATGCAAGTAGGTGGAGGTGGGTGGCCCCCACGCACGATAAACGCCGAATGAGTGGCCGGGTCGAATCCGGCAATGAGGGTGGTACCACGGGCGCGCTGCTCGTCCCTCCAACGTCTCGCGGGGCGTAGGGAGGTGGCACGATAGCGAGCGCCCGTTTCGTGTTAACGAACCAATTGAAACCTTCCCCTCTCCTCTCCATCGCCGCTGTAACCTCGCGCTATCGAAGCTAAAGGGTGATGGAGAGGGGCCGGGGGTGAGGATCAGCAACGAACGCAAAGGAGCGATCAATGGAGCGGAAACCGGTGAAAAAGGTTGTGCTCGCCTACAGCGGCGGGCTTGACACGTCGTGCATCATTCCCTGGCTGAAAGAGAATTACGGCAACCCCGAAGTGATCGCCTTCTGCGCGAATCTCGGGCAGGAAGAGGAGTTGGACGGTCTCGAAGAGAAGGCGAAGCGCACCGGCGCCTCGAAGTGCTACATCGAGGACTTGCGCCACGAACTCGTCACGAACTACATCTGGCCGACGCTGAAGAGCGGCGCGATTTACGAGCGAAAATATCTGCTCGGCACCTCGTTCGCGCGCTATCCGGTGGCGAAGCGGCAAGCGGAGATCGCCAAGATGGAGGGCGCGGACGCCGTCGCACATGGTTGCACGGGCAAGGGGAACGATCAGGTTCGCTTTGAACTGACCTTCAAGAGCGTGGACCCGAATCTGCGCGTCATCGTGCCGTGGCGCGAGTGGGAACTGAAATCCCGCAAGGACGAGATTGATTACTGCCTGGAGCGGCGCATCCCCGTCACGGCGACGCTGGAAAAAATCTACAGCCACGACCGCAACCTCTGGCATCTCTCCTCCGAGGGCGGCGTCCTGGAAGACCCGTGGAACGAGCCGCCGGAGGACATGTTCGAGATCACGAAATCCCCGGAAGACGCGCCGGACACACCGACCTATATCGAGATCGGTTTCGAGCAGGGGCTGCCGGTCTCGCTCGATGGCGCGGCGATGGACCCGGTGGATTTGATCTACAAACTGAACGAGATCGGTGGCGAGAATGGCATTGGCCGCGAAGACCTGGTGGAAAACCGGCTCGTTGGTATGAAGTCCCACGGCGTCTACGAGACGCCGGGCGGTACGATCCTCGTCACGGCGCAGAAGGAACTGGAAAGCATCGTCCTCGACCGCGACACGATGCACTACAAGGACGTCGTCGCCGCGCGATTCGCGGAAATTGTATACAACGGCCAGTGGTTCACGCCGCTCCGGGAAGCGATGAGCGCCTTCTTCGATGTGACGCAGCAGAACATGACCGGCACGGTGCGGCTGAAACTGTACAAGGGCAACATCATCATCGCCGGCCGGAAGTCGCCGTACTCCCTCTACCGCGAGGACTTCGCCACCTTCGAGGAGGACGAAGTCTACAACCAGGCGGACAGCCGCGGCTTCATCAACCTCTTCGGCCTGCCGATCACTGTCCAAGCGCTCCTCAAGCAAGAGCAGGCACTGGATAAGAACGGCAAGTAGCGCGACGCTGCCCGTCAAATTCGGGAGGGTAATCGGCCCTCCCGCTTGCGTCTGTCCGTGCGCGCCGCATGGCGGCTATACTCTGTTCGTGCGGATCGAAAGGGGAAATCGCCATGCCAACGCTCTCGCAGGAATGGTTCACGACGTGGGAAGTCGCGCCGGGTATCATCTGCATCGCGGAGGATCAGCACGAGCAGGAAGTGCGGTCATACCTCGTGATCGGGTCGGAGCGGTCCCTACTCTGGGACGCGGGGATGGGCGTCGCGGATATCATGCGGGAAGTCGAGCGGTTCGTGACCGTGCGACCGGAATCGCTGATGATGGTCTGTAGCCACAGCCATTTCGATCATGTCGGCGATGTCTGGCGCTTCGCGGAGGCGGGCGTGCCGGTCCACGCGCATCCCGCGGAGGCGGAGCGCATTGCCCGCGGGTTGAGCGCCGAGCAATGCGCACACTGGCTTCAGGCGGATTCCTTGCTCGGTCCGCTGCCGACCGGGTTTGACCCGCAGACGTACATGATCCGCCCCGCGACCGTTACACATCTGCTCAATGAAGGGGATGTGCTCGATCTTGGCGACCGGCAATTTGAAGTGCTGCACACACCGGGGCACTCACCGGGCGGCCTCTGCCTCTGGGATGCGACGAACGGCCTGCTGCTCTCCGGCGATCAGGCATATGCCGCGCCGCTCTATTCATATTCGCCGGACGCCGAACCAGATGTCTATCGCCGCTCCCTGCGCCGTCTCGCGGACCTCGCACCGCAGGTGCAAACGCTCCTACCCTCGCACGACGAGACGCCGATTCCGCCCGCGTTGCTCGTCGCGATGGCGGACGCCTTCGACCGCATCCACGACGGCAACGCGGCGGATGCGCTCGTTGGACGGAATGACGATGGGGGGCATGAGCGCGCCTACGATCTCTACGACTTCGGAGGCTTTCAGGTGCGGATGCGCGCCGGATGGGGGCGGAAAGGGTAGGGATGGCAAGGGCGCTCTCCGCACCACATATCCCTATAGCAATGGGCGCGCAGTGGCGCCGAGCATTGAACGCACCCGGCGTGCTTGCTGGCGGGGCAGTCGTTGCTGGATTGTTCGGCGGCGCGTTGGCGATCAGCGTTGGCATTACGCTGCCGCTCGCATTGCTCATCGGCATCGTCGGCTGCGTGGCAATTTTGCTCGATGCGCGGGTTGGATTGTACGCGGCAGTCGCGGTCATCGCGCTCTTGCCGTATGCGACGCTTCCTGTCAAGGTCGGGCTGACGTTCACGCTTCTGGAGGCGGCAATTCTGCTGACGATTGCGGTGTGGGTGCTCCGACTCGGCTTTGATCGCAGCGAATTGATCGTCACGACGCCCGCGTTCTTGCCGCTCGGCTTTTTTGTCGTCGCGACACTCGTTGCCTTCCTCGTCGGCGCGGGCCGGAATACGACGACGCAAACGGCGCATGATTACTTCAAACTGCTGCTCGGTGTCGGGATGATCGTCCTTGTCGTCAATCTGCTGCGGGAGCGGCGGGACGTCGGGCGGTTCACGACGGCAATTGTCGCGGCGGGGGCCGTCGCCGGGGCGCTCGCCATTATCCTCCAACGGTTGCCCGTCTCGCTGGCGACGCGGTTGTTGCTTCGCCTCAGCGTCCTCGGCTACCCGACCAGTCGCGTTGTCCGCTATATCGAGGATAACCCGGCGCTTGCCCGCCGCGCAACGGGTACCGGTGTGGACCCGAACGCGTTTGCCGGCTTCCTGATGCTGATTCTCGTCCTCGCCGTCGGGCAGGCGGTGGCCGGCCGTCCGCTCGTATCACGCCGACTGTGCATCGTCACCGTGCCCATCGTCGGATTGGCGCTGCTGCTGACTGAATCGCGGGCGGCGTGGCTCGGCGCGGCGGTCGGTATCGTGCTGTTGGCGGTGTCGCGCTACCGGCGATTGATCGCGCCGCTCATCGCGCTCAGTATCGCCGCTGCCGCCTTCGGAGTCGGCGCGGGGTATCTCTCGCGCCTGACGGGTGGGTTACGCGGGCAGGACGCCGCGACGCAACTGCGCTACCGCGAGTTCGCCAACGCGCTGCAACTGATCCGTGACTACCCCATTTTCGGCGTCGGCTTCGGGGACGCGCCGAGCATCAATCTCCAGACCGGGGTGTCGAGCGTTTATCTCACTGTCGCCGAGCGGGCGGGGTTGGTCGGGTTGGCGCTTTTTCTCGTCGTACTGGTGTCGCTCGTGACGCGGCTGATCCGTGGCGCGTTGCGTGCCAATGCGGACGATCCATTCGGGGAACTGACGCTCGCCATCGCGGCGGCGCTCGTCGCGGCCTGCATCGCGGCGACACTCGACCACTACTTTTTCAATCTTGGCTTCCCGCATATGGCGGCGATCTTCTGGACCGTTGCCGGGTTAGGCGAAGTGGCATTGCGTCTCACTGGTCTTCCATCTCCAGCGGCCCCGGTTCTCGATCGGGATGCTCGAATCGTCGCTCGATATATCCGTAAACCGTCAGGGCAAGCATAATGATCGCCGTCGCGCCGCAGGCGAGGATGAACAACCCCGCGCCCGCCGCCATGCCGACGGCTGCCGCCGCCCAGACGCCCGCCGCAGTCGTGAGATTCTTCGTGTGTGATCCCTGACGAAAGATCAGCCCCGCGCCGATGAAGCCGATGCCGGAGACGACCTGCGCGGCAATCCGCGTGAAATCCGCACCGGTCGGAAGGACGAGCGGGCCGATAACGGTGAAGATCGCCGCCCCGACACCAACGAGCGTGAAGGTCCGCAGCCCCGCTTCTTTGCGCCGGATCTCGCGTTCCGCGCCGAGCAGCCCCGTCAGCCCGCTCGCCACTGCCAGGCGAACGAGCGCATCCCACTCGCTTAGCGCCATTACGCCCTCGCTCTCTCGTTTTCCGGTGGTGGCGGGCTCTCGGCCTGCCGCTTCCCGTGGCGGATTTCCCACCTGCCACCACCACGCACCCCATTGTAGCCTGTCCCGTATTCAATTGCGTACGTTCAGCAGAGATGGTAGCGTGACGCACGTTGCGACCGTGTGGATTGCCCGGTGAAACGCGTGGAGGGAACACGACACATGGGAGCAGCGCCCGGTGGCATCAAGGGGTACGCGCGCACCGTCCGCGCCTTCAGCCATGATATGCGCCTCTACATCCTCTTTACCTTGATCGGCTACCTCAATATCGGCGTCTTTCAGGTGCTCTATAATCTCTATCTGAACCGGATCGGTTTGCACGAAGACTTCATCGGCACCTTCACGGCGATCAATACCCTCACTATCGCGGTTACGGCGCTGGCGATTGGCCCGATTGTCAATCGCTATGGCCCGTGGATCGTTGTCGTTTTCGGTTTCACGATCTTCTGCATTACGAGCGTCGGCCTCACACTTTCGCGCGGCACGCTCCTGCTCCTCATCTTCGCCGCGTTGCAAGGGGTCGGCACCTCGTTCTTTTCGAATCCGACAATGTTGATTGTCCTCGAATATACGACAAATGAGACGCGGCAGCACGCCTCCGCGATCGTCTATTCGTCGCAGGCGCTCAGCGGCACGCTCGGCAACCTCGGCGGCGGCTTATTGCCAAAGTTGATTTTCCTCCTCTTTCCGGCGATGACGGCGGGTTCGGTCGGATCATACCGCGCCACGCTGATGGTTGGTGTGGTGATTGCGGGATTGGCGCTGCTCCCCCTCCTCCGCATGCGCCCCGTGGCGGGCGAGCGGCGCGGCGAGATGGCGGGCGTCCGGCGGCAGACACCCGTCGAGACAAAGAAGAAGGAGGCAGGCACACGGCGGGCCGATTTCTACGTCTTCATCATTTCCGGCGGGTTGCTGGCGGTCGCGTCCGGCGCGGTCATCCCCTTTTACAATGTCTATCTCACCCGGCTTGGCGCGAGCACGCAAGTCGTTGGCTACATCTACGCGGCGGCGGCGCTAATCGCGGCGGCTGTTGGGTTGTTGGGTCCGGTCGTCGCGGCGAAGTTCGGCGCGCTGACGACCGTCGGGTTCTTGCGCGCCTCACCTTTGCCGCTCTTTGTCGCGATGATCTTTCTGCCGCATCTTCTCCTCGCGATTCCGGCCCATGCGCTGCGCGTTACGAGCATCAACATGTCGTGGCCAATTGACTCGACCTTCATCGCCGACCTGTTGCCGGTACGGCAGCGGGCATACGTCTTCAGTATTCGCTCCGTTCTGTGGAACGGCGCGTGGGCGGTGACAAGCATCATCGCGGGCCGCCTGATCCGCGCGACTGATTCCTACGCGGCGGTCTTCGTCATCTATGCCGTTTTCCTCGTCCTCAGTGTCGGCCTCTTTCAGGTTTACTTCACGCGTCGTCTCGCCGAGCGCGCACGACTCGGCATTGGCCTTGCCGGCCAACCATCGCGGGGGTGACGCCAGCGCATGGCAAAAGCATACAATCGGCACGGCACGCCCCATGCTGACTATCGACTGCTGGCTACTGCCTACTGCCTACGGACTACTGATAAGGAGCAATGATGCGCGGGTTCCTGATTTTTCTGACAACGCTCGTTCTCGGCGCGGCGATGGCGCTCGCCGCCGTGTATTTCTTCGTCACGCGCCCGGCGCCGACGCGCATCGCCGCGACGACAGTTCCGGTCAGCAGTGCGGCGGCGGGCAATTTCGACACGAAAATCAATCAGATCATCGCCGCGCCGCCCAATACTGATGTGACGGTGGAACTGACCGATGAGGAACTGACCTCGAAGTTCGCGCAGACAGTGCGCGAGGAACGCGTCGCCATCGGCGCGGACATTCAGAATCCGCAGGTCTCCGTGCATGATGGCCGCGTCTTCGCGGGGGGCAAGGCGAAGAGCGACAGTTTCCCCGTGCGCGTGGACCTCGTCGTCGTCGCTGTGCCAACCGCCGTGAACGGCAAGCTGATGCTCCGGGTCGAGCGGGTCGAGAGCGGCCGCTTTCCGCTGCCGAGCAACATCACGGATCAGATCGTAGCCAGTGTTCAGAACGACGCGCTCATCAATGACAATCTGCCGATCTATGTGGATCGCGTCGAAGTGCTGGACGGGAAACTGCGCCTCACCGGACGCCCGAAGTAACGCTTGGGAAGTAACAAGCATCAAGTAACAAGAAGCCGATCTCTCGTTACTTGCTACTTTGGACTTATTCCTTGTTACTCACGCTACCGCCACCACCCGCCGCTGCGGATGAGATCATTACCGAGCAACCCTTCGAGAACGGGCAAGGGATTATCCGTGAATTCGGGGTGGTATTCCAGCCGCGTCCGCTCGAAATACTGCACGGTGTAGAGCTTGCCGTCGTCCGCGTTCTTCTCGACCAGCGGTTCGCTGATCGGATAGCCGAAGACGGGGAGGCCGCCACCCTGCTTCCAGAATTGGAGGAACGGCCCGGTAAGTGTGTGCGAAGTCTCCGCAAAGTACATGCCGGAGAAGGGTGGCGAGGGTGGAGGCGTGGGCGTCGCGGTGTCCGCCTTCGCCGCGCCGGGTGTGCCGCTCGCGACCGGCGTCGTCGGCTTCGGCGTCGGTGAGGGCGTTGGCGTCGGTATGGCGGGTGGCCGCGTCGGCGCGCCGGGGGAGGGGAAGTAGACATCGCTGTCGAGCGCCGGGCGCGGTACGGTTGGGAAGGTACGCCCGCGCGTCGTCGTGCTGCCGAGTAGGGTCAGGAGCACCTCGTTCGGCGTCCCCGCGAACTCGTCGTGGAACTCGAACCGCGCCCGTTCGAAGATCTGCACGACGCGCCCTGCCGAGGTGTAGACACTCGTACGCGGCAGGCCGAACCGCTCCAGGCCGCCGTTCCGCTCCCAGTAGAGGCGGAAAGGCCCGGCGAGCCAATGCTTCGTGTCCGGGAACCACTTGGCATCGGCGGCGGTCGGTTTGTTCGAGTCTTCCGGCGCGGTGGGAAGGGCTGCTGGCCGCGCGATGCTTGCATACGCCCGGAGGGCATCCTTGCGTGGCCACGGCTCACCGGGATGATTGCCATCGCGGCGGAAGGCGAACAGGCCCCAGTGGGTCTGCTCGCCTCCTTGTTCCACGATCGTGAAATCCTCCAACTTGAACCAGAAGGCGTGTTCGACGATGTCGCGCATCCTGGTGAGCGCGGTGAGTGTGTCCGTGAGGTATGCCGATTGTTTCGCTTCATCGTCCGTGACGGGGATAATGCCGGACTCTGGCACGGCGGGGGCGGCGGCCTGCATGCCGAACTCCGTGACCCAGATTTTCTTGAATCCCTCGCCCGCCTGCTCCATCACCGCGTGCATATCGCGCAGATGGCCGGGAATAGCGGCGGCGGTCAATTCATACGGATGATCGGCGACGGCATCCCACGGTGCGCCACCTCGCCCCCGAATGACGGGCGAGTTGTACATCTGCCGGAGGTACGGGATATCGTAGTTGTCCGGGTAGGCGCCGGAGGTATTAATGAGACCGCCGAGGATGACGGGTACGCTCGGGCTGATGCTCTTGAGGCGCGGATAGGTGAGCGACATGATTGCCGCCATCCGATCCGGGAAGATGCGCTGCTGCTGCCCCTTGGTGATGAAATCTAATTGCGTGTTTGAATTCGGCTCATTGACGATCTCCCACGCATTGACGTACCCCGCGTAGTGCCCGGCGATCTCCGCCGCGCGATCCGCGAAGCCGCGTATGAAAGGATTGGAGCCATCCTGCTGGTCGGTGGGGTCATTCACCTTGTTGAGCATGTAGGTATAGTTGGTGTCACGGACGATACCATAAGAGAGCAGGCCAAGAACGTTCATGTTGTAGCGCTTGCAGAGATCGGTGAGAAACCAGTCATATTTCTCGTAGGGCATCATGCCGGGGCCAGTCGGGTCCCCGTATTCGGCAAAGAATTCGATCCGTACCCATTTCGCACCGTCCGCCGCCATCTCCTTGACCGTGTTTTCCAGTACGGTCTTATTGACGTCGTTGTTGAAGTGGATGGTATCGGTATTCCACTCGTAATAGGGATCACGCCCGACAACTCCGAAGAAACCGTCGCGATCCGGATAGGGATCGGTCAACGCGGAGGAGGCTGAGGCGGGTGGTTGCGTTGTCGGAAGTAACGTGAGGAGCAAAAGCAAGACGAGCATCGCGCCGCGTCGCGCGCTCCGACGATCACTAACAGCCATCGTTCACCCTCCCCACCACCAGTCCGCGCCGCCCCATCCCGCCCCACATGCTTCCGCACGAACAACCTGTACGGTTGCAACCAGTACAGGATTGTGCATGCATGTCGCGAATGATGCAAACTGTTATAGTGGTAAAGAGGCCGATGGGTCGAGAGGAATACGCCACATGGTTATAGACAACCGAGCCTTACCTGATCTGGCGATCCAGGAGCGTGAATCGCTTCTGCAACAAGTCGCCCGTCTGGACGCCCTTCACCAGATTCATCGTGCCGCCGCTTCAACGCTCGATCTCGAACCGATGCTGGAAATGGTGGTGACGACGGCGGCGGCGGTGATGCGGAGCGATGCGTGCAGCGTCTATCTACACGACGAGGAACGCGGCCATCTCATCCTCTCCGCTGTCGTCGGATTGCCCGATGAGGCGATAGGCAGGGTAACGCTGGCGATCGGTGAGGGGATCACGGGCCTCGCCGCGCGGCGGCAAACCATCATCTCCACGCCGGATGCGCACGCGCATCCGGCCTATGCTCCCATGCCCTACCTGAACGACGATCACCTGCACGCGCACATCTCCGTGCCGATGTTCCTGCCCGCCGTCGGTCGGTTAGTCGGCGTGCTCAACCTGCATTTTCGGGATCGCCGCACGTTGGGTGACGACGATCTCGCTTTTCTGACCACCGTCGCGGGGGAACTCGCCATCGCCATTGACCACGCGCGGCTCTATCAAGCAACCGATGTCGCGCTGCATCGGAAAGTCGCCGAACTCCAGACGCTGCAGAAGGTGACGGCAGTCGTCACCAGCACGCTTGATCTGACGCAGGTGTTGGAAACGATCGCGGAGCAGGCGGCGGTGCTCGGTCAGGCGGATGTGGTCAGCATGTATGAACTCGGGCCGGACGGCGAGAGCCTGACCTTCCTTGCCGGGTATGAGGCGACGAATGGCGAGGGCGCGCCGGTGCGGGAGGAGATGCGGAAGGAGGCCGTCCGGCGGGCGATGCAGATCTCCGCGCTCGACCCCGGCGATTCGCTGCCGGTCGTCACGACCGGTGCGGACGATGGCGCGGGCGAAGGGACGGTCTTCTGTATCCCGCTTCGTACCGCGCATGGCATGATCGGCGGGATTTGCCTCCATTTCGATATGGGGAACGGCCCAAGCCGCGATCAGGTTGACCTCCTGGAGTCCTTTTGTAATACCGCCGCCATCGCCATCGAACAGGCACGGCTGTATGACGACGCGCGCCGCTCGCTGACGAGCAAGTCGGCTCTCTTACAGGAGATGCATCACCGCGTCCGAAACAACTTGCAGACCGTCGCCGCCCTCCTCTCGATGCACGTCCGGCGGGCGGGTGAGCAGGCATGGGCGCTGCCGCTTAAGGAGGCGGTCAACCGCATCCGCTCCATCGCTGCCGTGCATGATCTGCTGACCCGCGAGGACATTGGTATCACGACGGTCAATGAGGTGGCGAAACTCGTCACCGATGAGGCCGCGACGACGCTCCTGCCCCCGGGCGCGGAGTATCTGTTTGTCGTCGCGGGGGAACCGGCGGAGGTCTCATCGCGCGAGGCAACGGTGCTGGCGATCCTGATTAATGAACTGGTTGCGAACGCCGTCCTGCATGGCCTTGAAGGGCGCATGCACGGCGTTGTGAAGGTGCATATCGGCCTGGCGGACGGCCAGGTGACGGTGCGCGTCGAGGATGACGGCAAGGGCTTCCCGCCCGGCTTCCGTGCCGAGAGGGACGGCGGGCTTGGCCTGCAAATCACGCAAAACCTCGTCTCCACGGACCTGCGCGGCACCGTCTCATTGGAGCCAAGCCCGCTCGGGGGTGGCGCGGTCGTGCTCACCTTCACGCCCCGTCTCGGCGCATAGTTCACCTCACTCCTGCTCCTGCGCTTTTCGTAATGTGACGGTGCGCTCGTAGGCGGCGTAAACGGCTTTGGAGAGGACGGTGCGGAGGCCGCCTTTCTCCATCTCGTAGATCGCTGCCGCGCTCGTGCCGCCGGGCGAGGTGACGAGGTTACGCAGTTCGGCGGGGTGCTTGTGCGATTGCGCGGCGAAGGCGACCGAACCGGCCATCGTCTGAATCACCAGTTGCTCCGCGAGGTGGCGCGAGAAGCCGAGGTGAACGCCCGCGTCTATCAGCGCCTCCATGACGAGGAAGATGTAGGTCGGTCCGGTGCCGGAGAGCGCCGTCGCCATGTCCACCAGTTTTTCGTCCTCGACGGAGTGGGCGTGGCCGAGCGCGCCGAGCGCGGTGCCAATCATCGCGCGTTGGGCGTCGGTGACGGCGGCGGTCGTCGCCCAGACGCTGACGCCCGCGCCGATCTGCGCGGGGGTGTTCGGCATTGCCCGGGCCGCCGCGCCATGTCCGCCGAGACCATTGACGATCGTCGTCAGGGGCACGCCCGCCGCGATCGAGAGGACGACCTGCTCCGGCGCGATCACGTCCCGCAGTTCGCTCAGGGCGCTGCGAATTACCTGCGGCTTGACGGTCAGGACGACGAGATCCGCGCCGCGCGCCGCTTCAGGGTTTGCCTCGACGACCGATACGCCATAGCGCGCCTGCAACTCCTCTCGCCGCCCA
>JAICJW010000486.1 GCA_025928215.1 Chloroflexia bacterium
GCGACGACGAACCACAGCGGCATGGGCCATTTTGCCGTACAATCGCGCGCAGTGATCGGGCGCGCATGCATTGTGTGCGAGAAGGGGATGGCAACCGGAGATGCGACGATCAGGGATTGTGCTTGGTATTATCCTTTGTCTGGCGGTATTCGGCATCGGTGTGGCTGCCGCGAGTCCGTCGCTCACCGTCTCCGCGACCCGGCGTGACGCGCAGGGCGCGGTCGTCACGCTGCTACCTGTCACGGATACACAAGGGAACGTCGTGCCGCCACTCGCGCTGCTCGGTGAGTACGTCATCGTGACGGGGCAGGGCTTCCCGCCGAACCAGCCGGTGCAGGCATCGCTCGTCGCGCAGAATCAGGCGTATCCGCTCGCCAATCAGGACCTGACGGGTGCGTTCACGGCGTCACAAGCGGCACCAATGAGCGATGCCACGGGCGCATTCCAGAATCTCGCCTTTGTGTTGCCGGCCTCCGGCCAGATACCCAGTACCGATGGAGAAGTTTTTGTCAGCGTCGGATCGGTAACGGCGCATGCTCCGATCACCCTAGACTCCGGCAGCGCGACAGCGGGGCGGGGAGATAAAATCGCCGTCACGATTGGTGCGGCGTTCCTTGCCATCGCGATTATCCTGATTCTTCTCCTCGTGCGCGGCTTGCCTGTCTATCCGATTAGGGAGCCAGCAGCGCGGCGCGTGAAGGAGACGGAGACGACAGCGTAGGCAATGAGCAATGAGAGGGGAAACGGCTATGACATTGACCGGCAAGCGGGCATTAGTGACGGGCGCCAGTAAGGGAATCGGCGCGGGCATCGCGCTTGGGTTGGCGCGGGACGGCGCGGATGTCGCGGTGAATTACCACAGCGACGCTGCCGGGGCTGAGGCGGTCGTCGCGGAGATTCGCGCCATGGGCCGAAAGGCCGTCGCGATTGGCGCGAATGTCGCCCACGTCGCGGAGTGCCAGCGGTTGGTGCATGAGGCGGCGGACGCGCTCGGTGGCCTGGACATCCTCGTCAACAACGCCGGGATTACCCTCTGGGAGGACTTCTTCGCGACGGATGAAGCGCATTGGGACGCGACGCTCGATACGAACCTCAAGGGGATGTTCTTCTGCACGCAGGCTGCCGCCCGGATCATGCGGGAGCAAGGGTGGGGCAGGGTGGTCAATATCTCCAGTGGCGCGAGCAAATCCGCGTTCAAGAACGCGACGCCGTACAACGCCTCCAAGGGCGGCATCAACATGCTGACGGTCGGGCTGGCGGTCGAACTCGGCCCGTACGGGATCACGGTCAATGCGGTCGCCCCCGGCGCCATCCTGATCGAGCGGACGAGCCACGAAATGCCGGATTATGCTGGCACCTTTGCCGCCGCGACACCCCTCGGTCGCGTTGGCTACCCGGACGATATCGCCGGCGCCGTCCTCTATTACTGCTCGGACGCCGCCTCGTACGTCACCGGGCAGGTGTTCTGGGTGGACGGTGGCCTCTCCCTCCGCTCCGGCCGTTTCGGCGACCGGAATACCGCGAAGGAATAGCGCATCCTTTCGGCGTACGGACGGCGACGTTCGCGGAATAGGTTGTGAAACCGATTCGTTGTTAAACATGCGACAACGGGTAGATTGTTTTGATCTATCCCGGTATACTCTGAAGTGCGGCGGCGATTGCCGCGTATCAGTGAGATGTGATGACCACAACAACGATGATTCCGCTCGGCATGGTTGATGTGAACGGCCCGGCGCACGACGCGTTTGGCCGCCGGATCAACTATCTGCGCATCAGCCTGACCGACCGCTGCAACCTCCGCTGTGTTTACTGCATGCCCGCCGAGGGCGTGCGCTGGCAGGCGAAAGAGGAATTACTTTCGGACGATGAACTGCTGCGTGTCGTCCGACTCGCGGCGGATGTCGGCTTCACGAAGATTCGTCTGACGGGCGGGGAACCGACGCTGCGCCGCGATTTGCCCGATCTCGTGCGCGAGATTGCCGCAAACCCGGCGATCACGGACATCGCGATGACGACGAATGGCATTCTCCTCTCCCGCCTCGCCGAACCGCTGGCGCGGGCGGGGCTGAAGCGCATCAACGTCTCGATTGACACGCTCGACTCCGAGCGATTCAAGCAGATCACGCGCGGCGGCAGGCTCGATCTCGTCATGGAAGGCATCCAGGCGGCGGAAGCGGCGGGCCTCACGCCGATCAAACTGAATGCCGTCGTCATTCGCGGGCAGAATGACCATGAGGTCGCCGCGCTCGCGGGGTTGGCGTACGAGCATCCGTGGCAGATGCGTTTCATTGAGGTGATGCCCTTCGAGGGCGTGGACGATGTCGCGTTCGATCTCCTCGTGCCGACCGCCGAGGTGATGGCGCGCATTGAGGAACGATGGGGTGCCTTAACGCCCGACCCGACCGCCGACCCTGTGGACCCGGCGCGTCCCTTCATCTTCCCGAACGCGCGCGGCTCTGTCGGCTTCATTTCGGCGATGACGGACGCCTTCTGCGCTACCTGTAATCGCATGCGCCTCACTGCGGACGGTAAATTGCGCCTTTGCCTGCTCCGCGATAACGAGGTGGACTTGCTCTCGCTCATCCGTTCCGGTGCCTCTGACGATGAAATCCGCCTGCGGCTGCGCGAGGCGGTCTGGCAGAAGCCGTGGGGCCACGGCGTCGCCACCGGCGAAGTCTCCCTCAATCGCGGCATGTCGCGCATCGGGGGCTGACACGCTGTTCGGAGTTCGATTCCGAACAGCGAACTCCGAACTCCGAACATCTCTCCCGGTTGCACGCCATCCTGATGCGGTGCATACTGTCGGGGCGGGGAGAGTCGGCGCGACGATGGCGCTCCACGCGTTTCACGCACTGCACTCTCTGAATCGGTTTCGGGCCGTTTAATGGAAGGAGTCAACCCCATGGCGTATGAACTGCCTCCGTTGCCGTATGCGTACGATGCGC
>JAICJW010000335.1 GCA_025928215.1 Chloroflexia bacterium
GATGAGGGCGTCCGCGCGGCCCGGCGGGATATCGGCCTCTTCACCGCCGCTGCCGCGTTCACCGTCATTCCCGCACATCTCCTTTCCGCCTTCATCTCGACGCTCTTTACGCCGTTCAATCCCTTCGACCCCGCGACGTACGCGCGGGTCGGCGCGCATGCCGCCGTGACGACTGACGCGACGGCGACGTTCGTCATCGCCGTCGCCGCTGCCTTCGTGACGCTGGCGATTCAGACGCTCGGGACGGGCGCGCTCATCACCATCGCCGGGCTTCGGACGCTCGGCCAGCCCTGTACGCTTGGTATGGCATACGCGCACGCGCGTCGGCGGTATTGGCCGTTGCTCGGCGCGGCACTCCTCTCGATCGTCGCGGTCGGCGCGGTGGCGGCGTGTACCGCCTTCATCGGCGCCCCGGTCGCGCTCTTTTTGTATGTCAGTTGGCAACTCGCGCCGCAGGCAGTCGTGCTGGAAGGGCGGCGGGCGGGCGCGGGATTGGCGCGGAGCCGCCACCTCATACGCGGTTCATGGTGGCGGCTGGCGGGGTTGCTGATCGTCCTCGGTATCCTGCGGCTGTTTGCGGCGGCGATACCCGGCGGTCTGGGCTTCTTAATTGCCGGGTTCACCTCGTCGGAGGATTTGCTTGGCGGGGGGGTGGGTGTCGTGCTGCTCGCCATCGTTGCCTCGCTCGTGGACATCGTGATGACGCCGATCGCGCTCACCGTGCGCACGCTCTTTTTCACCGATCTTCGGTTGCGGCATGAGGGGTTCGATATTGACCTCCTGCTGCAACGCGGCGCCGCTGAACGCGCGGCGCGAGAGATTGCATGAGCGTGCGGATGTTGCTGCTCATCACCCTCTCCAGTCTTGTGCTCGGCTGCCTGCCTGATGCCGTGCGTGCTGCTGAGGGGGATGGGCCGATGTATGCCCAACACGGTACGACCGCACGCGATGTGCCCGTGCAGGCGCAATCCCTGCCGGACCCACAGGCGCGGCAGAAGCTCGACCGCGTGCTGAGCGACCGCGCCTTCCATGAAGCGGAACCAAACGTCGTTCAGAAGCAAGCGATCCGCTTTCAGTCGTGGGTCGGGACGCAAGTGCGTCGCCTCTTCCGGCCGCTGGATCGCGTGCAACCGCCGCCGAACGCGCCCGCCAACACCCCCGGCGCCAGCCCGGTAGCGCGGCTCCTCGCGTTCCTCGGATCGCCGCTCCTGCTCATCATCCTCGCGCTCGCGTTTGCCGCCGTCATCATCTTCTTCGTTACGCGGCGATTGCGGCGGCGCGCGGCGAAACCGACTGTGGATGTCGCGCCACCCCGGACAGCGGCGGAGTGGTGGCGCTCCGCGGATCTCCTCGCCGCTCAGGGCGACTACCGCGCCGCCGTCCGCGCCCTCTTTCTCGGCACCCTGACCGAATTCGACGAGCGGCGGCTGGTCGCCTTCGATCCCGCGCTGACCGACCGCGAATATCTGCGGGAGGCGCAGCGGCAGCAATGGTGGTTGATCGAGCCGCTGCGACCCTTCGTCCGCCTCGTGGAATCCATCGTCTACGCTGATGCACCATGCCACGCGACGGAGTATGCGCGGGCGCGCGCCTTCACCGATGACCTTCACCGGCTCACCGATGGGCCGCAACGGGTGACGGCATGAGGCGGTTGCCGCGTCGCGTCTGGTTGCTGATCGCCGTTGGGGCCGTGCTCCTCATCGGGACGATCCTGCTGCAACTGCTCACACCCGCCTCGAACGCGACGACGCTGCCACGCGGCACGACCCTTTCCGCCGCGCCGCAAGGGAGCCTCGCCCTCTCGCAGTGGCTGGAGGCGGAGGGGTTCGGGGTGGAGCGCGTGCGCTCCTTTCCGTTCGACCCAAACGGCCTCGCCGCGCTCTTCGTCATCGTGCCGGAGATCAAGACGATCTCCGATGAGGATGCGGCGGGCATCGCGGGCTTCGTCGAGCGCGGCGGCACGCTCGTTCTTGTCACGGACGGCGCGGACGGGACGAACAACCTGCAACGCGCGCTCGACCTCACCATCTCCCAGGTCAAATCGGGGACGGGTGCGACGGCGACCCCCGATGGCCCGACACTCGACCGCCCGCCCGTCGCAATGATCGCGCTCCGGTCCGGGGCGACAGTGCGCCCGAACACCTCAGCCGATCCCCGCTTTCTCTCCCGCGCGGTCTCGGAGAACGGGACAGTTGTCGCGACGATGACGCGTGGCCAGGGGCAGGTGCGGATCGTTGCGGGGCCGTATCCGCTCTCCAATGCCGGGTTGCCCGATGCGGACAATCTCGCCCTCGTCCAGAACCTGCTCGCGGGGCTGCCGGCCGGGGCGCGCATCGGTTTCGATGAATACCATCACGGCTACGGTTTGGGATCGAATATCGCGGACCTCGCGCTCCGCTCGCCGTGGGGGTGGGCGCTCTTCTATCTGGCAGGATTGACGCTCGTCGCCGTCGTTCTCGGCGGGCGGCGGTTCGGTCGCCCTCTGCCCGCGCCATCCGCGCCGCCGAGGGCTCCGGCGGAGTACGCCCGCGCACTTGGCAACCGCTGGCAGGAACGCAAGCAGTATGGCTTCGCGCAGGCGCACATCGCGGAGCGGCTAAAGCGTGATCTCGCCGCCCCCTTCGGCCTCGACCCCACCGCCGACGATGCCGCGTTCGCGGGCGCGCTCCAGGCCCGCCCCGAACTCGCCGCCGACTGCGCCGCCCTTCTCTCCGCCCTCCGCACCACCGCGAAAAACGACGCCGCGTTCGTTGCCCTCATTCAGCGGTCGGAAATCCTGCGCCGGTCCATCACGGACGCGTGGCGATGATCCGGCGCGACCCCGATGCTAGCGCATCGTTGCCGCGACGCAGCGGAATTCGTCGCGCGCCCGGAAGAGGGTGGATTTCACCGCCTTGTGTGAGATGCCCATGATGGCGCCGATCTCCTCGCAGGACATCCCCAGATACTCGCGCAGCACGAGCGCCTGTTTGTTGCGCGGTTTCAGGCGATTGAGGACGGCCCGTACCCATTCATCCCCTTCTTTCTGGAGCATCAGGGATTCGGGATTTTCTTCCGCGCCGGTATGGGCGACAGATTCGTGGATGGCCGGGTCCCAGGGCAGGCAGCGCGCGCGCCGCCTGCGCCGTAACTCATCGCGGCAACTATTGGCGGCGATCTGGTGCAACCACGCGGAGACATGGAGCACATCCGCCGTGCGCGGGAGGGCGCGATACGCCTTGATGAACGTCTCCTGTGTCAGGTCGTCCGCATCGGCGGCACTGCCGCCCATCATGCGATAGGTGAACCCGTAAATCTGCCGCTCGTAGCGGCGCAGAAGCGATGCGAAGGCGGACGTATCCCCCTGACGCGCCTGTTCAACCCAAGCCATCTCATGTGTGGTCGTCATGACCGCGTCCATCTTCGCTCTCCCCTGCTGAGTGTCCGTTGCTATGTCTGTACTCAGTATGGCGATGCGCCGCTGGAGATACTTCGCCTATCAGGACAGTTTTGTTCCTGTTCGTTCGGACAGGAACAAAACTGTCCGCTGCGGCGCGCCTCTTGCGATGCGCTTGACCGATACGGCCATTCCCGATAGGCTGCGAAGCGCTGCGGCGACCGGGACGCAAGGAGCGTCAATGACTTCGACTGTTCACGCACCGATGATGAGCCTGCCGGCCCATCCCATCCAACCACTCGCCGCATTACCGACGGAAACGAAATTCACCGTTCCCAAACTGCACGCCCTGACCTCGCTGCGCTTCTTTGCCGCCGCAATGATCGTCATGCTCCATTCGCAGGGTTATTTCGGCGCAATCAAACCGCTCGCGCGATTCACCCTCACGCAGGGCGTCTGCTTCTTCTTCGTGCTGTCCGGGTTTATCCTGACGTATGCCTATCCCGCGCTCGACATGCGCGGGGTGCGCCGGTTCCTCATCGCGCGCCTCGCCAGGATTGTGCCGCTGCATGTGGTGGCATTCCTGCTCTATGTGATCGTCCTGCCGGCGTGGTATCGCGATTCCGTCGCGCGCGATACGCACGGCGCGGGGCTGTTGACGCTCTTTCTGCTCCAGGCATGGGTGCCCGTGTACCGGGTGCAAACCGCGTTCAATGGGGTCTCCTGGAGCCTCTCCGCCGAACTCTTCTTTTATCTCTGCTTCCCGCTTCTTCTCTGGCGGTGGCGGCGCACATGGCGCATCAAACTGGCCTTGTCATTTCTCCTGGTATGCGGGGCGATCCTCGTCGCGAACCGGGGGTTGTCGCATCTTCCGCGGGGGGCGGAAGTGCGGGATGTCGTCTATTTTTATCCCCTCGCGCGTCTCTGGGAGTTCGTCGTTGGCATGGCGACCGCGCATTTCTGGCGATACCTTCGCCCGCGCATCCGGTGCGGCCGCGGGGCCGGTACGGCGCTCGAAATCGCGGTCATCGCGATGACGCTCGCCGTGATGCTCGAAAGCGGGGCGTGGGCGCGGCAGGCGGGGCATGTGGGAATCATCGGGCCGGGGGGCGAAGCGTGGCTGGCATCGAGCGGTTTCGTCTGTCTGCCGTTCGCCGCGCTGATCTGTGTGATGGCATGTGAGTGGGGCGGGGTGGCGCGGTTCCTCTCCGCTCGGCCGCTCGTGCTGCTCGGCGAGATCAGTTTCTCGCTCTATCTGCTCCACCTCCTCGTCTGCCATTACTATGTCATCCATCCTGGGCCGTTCGTCGCACTCCCGTCCTGGCTGCTCTACCTCGGCTACTGGCTGATCGTTCTGCTGACGGCATATATCGGATGGTCGGTGATTGAAGTGCCCTGCCGGCGGGCGATTGTCGAACTCTGGGATCGGTTCGCCGCGCGGGGCGCGGAATGGCCAACGGGAATCATCGGCAGGCAGCGCCATCCCGCGCCGCGTCACGGGCAGCTTGCCGCCAGTGGCGCGCTGCTCCTCATCTTCACCATGCTTCATTTCGCCGGGGGAATCGCAGCCTCTCCGCCGGTGACGCTGGCCGGCCTCGCACCATCGGCGGGGCGCGCCGTCGTCGCCGTAGAC
>JAICJW010000489.1 GCA_025928215.1 Chloroflexia bacterium
ACGCGCGATGAATGGCGCGAATCAGCAAATCACCCCATCGGAACGGATGCAGGTCGTCTTCCGGCAGGCGGTCGAGGCGGCAAACGAACTGGGCGACAGTTATTTGAGCACCGAACACCTCTTCCTCGCCATGCTCACCCCGCGCCTCGGCGGCGCGCCGGAGCAGTTGGTGACGCAGTTCGGCCTGACGCGGGAACGCGTTTTGGAGGCGCTCAAGGAGGTGCGCGGCAGCCACCATGTGGACAGCCCGAACCCCGAAGGCAAGTATCAGGCGCTGGAAAAGTACGGGCGCGATCTGACCGCCTCCGCGCGGGAAGGCAAACTCGATCCCGTCATTGGCCGGGACGAGGAAATCCGCCGCGTCATGCAGGTGCTCTCACGGCGGACGAAGAACAACCCGGTGCTGATCGGCGAGCCGGGCGTCGGCAAGACCGCCGTCGCGGAAGGGCTAGCGCAGCGCATCGTGCAGGGCGACGTGCCGAGCACGCTGAAAGAGAAGCAGATCATCGCCCTCGACATGGGCGCACTGGTCGCGGGGGCGAAGTACCGCGGCGAGTTCGAGGATCGCCTGAAGGCTGTCCTCAAGGAAGTGCAGGGTGCGGACGGAACGATCATCCTCTTCATTGACGAACTGCACACTGTCGTCGGGGCCGGAGCCGGCAACGACGGCGCGATGGACGCCGCGAACCTGCTCAAGCCCGCCCTCGCACGCGGCGAACTGCACGCGATCGGCGCGACGACGCTCGATGAGTACCGCAAGTACATCGAGAAGGATGCGGCGTTGGAGCGGCGCTTCCAGCCGGTGAAGATCGGCGAGCCGAGCGTGGATGACACGGTTTCGATCCTGCGCGGTCTGCGCGAGCGGTACGAAGTGCATCACGGCGTGCGCATCCACGACGCGGCGCTCGTCGCGGCGGCAACGCTCTCCGACCGCTACATCACCGACCGCTTCCTACCCGACAAGGCGATTGACCTCGTGGACGAGGCGGGCGCGAAGTTGCGGCTGGAAATCGAATCCCGCCCGGCGGCGCTGGACGAGGTCGAGCGGCGCTGGACGCAACTGGAGATCGAGCGAACGGCGCTCGAAAAGGAGACGGACCGCCGCTCCCGGGAGCGCCTCGGCGAACTGGAACGCGAGCTGGCCGAAATCGGCGAGAAACGCGATGCCTTGCGGTCGCAATGGACGCAGGAGCAGGACGTCATCAACCGGCGGCGCGGCCTGAAGCGACAGATTGAGGAGACGCGCACTGAGATCGAGAAGGCGGAGCGGGCGGCGGACTACAGCCGCGCGGCGGAACTGAAGTACGGCACGCTGACCGAGTTGGAGAAGCAAATCGCTGCCGAGGCGGACGAGCCGACCGTTGAGGCAACGGGCATCCGGCCCTTACTGACGGAGGAAGTGACGCCGGAAGAGATCGCGGCAGTCGTCTCCACCTGGACGGGCATCCCGGTCACCAACCTCGTGGAAGGTGAAGCGGTCAAACTGACGAACATGGAAGAGCGGCTGCACGAGCGGGTCGTTGGGCAGGAGACGGCCATCGGCGCGGTCTCGAAGTCCATCCGGCGAGCACGCGCGGGGATGAGCGATCCGAAGCGGCCGCTCGGCTCCTTCCTCTTCCTCGGCCCGACGGGCGTCGGTAAGACGGAACTGGCGCGCGCCCTGGCGGCGTTCATGTTCGATGACGAATCGGCGCTCCTGCGCTTCGATATGTCGGAGTATCAGGAGCGGCATACGGTGGCGCGGTTGTTCGGTGCGCCTCCCGGCTACGTCGGCTACGACGAGGGCGGGCAGTTGACCGAGCAGGTGCGGCGGAATCCGTACAGCGTCCTCTTGTTCGATGAGATCGAGAAGGCGAACCCGGAGGTCTTCAACGCGCTATTGCAAGTGCTGGATGACGGACGGCTGACGGACGGGCAGGGGCGCACCGTGGACTTCACGAACACGGTGATTATCCTCACCTCGAACATCGGCACAGGCGTGACCGAGAAGCGGGGCGGTATCGGCTTCCAGGCGACGAAGGCGGAAGTGCAAATGGCGCAGCACCGGGAGTACCTGGACGCCTTAAAGGACTACTTCCGGCCCGAGTTCATCAACCGGCTCGACGAGATCGTTGTCTTCCAGTCGCTGACCGACGCGAACCTGCGCGACATTGTGCATATCCTGCTCGATCAGTTGACGAAGCGGCTGCGGACGAAGGGCTATTCCCTGACGCTGACGCCGGACGCGGAGGAGGAGATCGTGCGCATCGGCTACGACCCGGTCTACGGGGCGCGGCCACTGAAGCGGGCGATCCAGAGCGCGATCCTTGATGAAGTGGCATCATCCGTGATTCGCGGCGAGATCGCCGAAGGGAGCGCAATTACGGTGGACCTGGCAGACGGCGCGTTCGTCTTCCACACCACGCAACCCGCGCCGGTCGAAATCCCGGAGCCGGTCGCGGCATAACTAACACAGTAAAAAGTAGCGAGGCGGGGAGCAATCCTCGCCTCGTTACTCGTTTTATCTTCCCATCAAGAGATGTGCGTCATGCCTGCTGCCCGCTCCATCTCCGCCAGTTTGGCAAGGCGGCGCAGAAAATGTTCCTCATTGCTCGGTTGGGCATCGAGATAGGTTTTGAGGAGGTCGCGGGCGAGCCATTCGCCGACGATCTGCGCGCCGAGACAGCAGACATTCGCGTGGTCATGTTCGACGCATTGATGGGCGGAGTGGACATCGTGACACAAAGCGGCGCGGATGCCCGGCACCTTGTTCGCCGCCATGCACGCGCCGATCCCCGTCCCGCAGACCATCACGCCCCGCTCCGCCTGCCCGGCAAGGATCGCCGCGCAGAGCCGCTGGGCGATGTCTGGGAAGTCCACCACCGCCGCTGTGTACCCGCCAACATCCTCAATATCGTGGCCCCATTCCTTCAG
>JAICJW010000269.1 GCA_025928215.1 Chloroflexia bacterium
TCGCTGCCAGAGGAGTGTGTATCGCTCTTCTTCCTCCGGGGGAATGATCGGCAGCGGCCCGCCGAGCGCCTCGCGCGCGGAATAGCCGAAAAGCGCCTCGGCGGCCCGGTTCCAGCCCATCACGATGCCGGAAAGATCGGTCTGGACGACCGGGATCGCGACGGCATCGAAGGCGGGAATCGCCTCATGGCCCCATTGCGCGTCGGCGGGTTGCCGGGGGCGGTCAACAGTGGAATGCGCGAGCGGCGCGGGCCGCTCGTGTGCGTCGTCGCGCCGCCCGGTGCCGCGGTCAGTAGCGGTCGTCGAGACCGGTTCCTGCCATGTCGTATCCATTATCACTCCCAGTTTCTCTCACGCAGACGGCGCAAAAGAGATGCTTGAAAAATCTCGCCGCGACCCGCGATGAATATGGTTGATCAAATTACCCACAGCGTGAATGCCCGGAAGCCGTTGCCCATCGCGATGCCGAATCCAGACGGAGACATATCCCGCCATGCCCCGCCGTCATCCGTCCCCTCTGCTCAGGTTAACGGGACCGCATCATTTTTTGTGACGATGAGATGAAGCTGCATTGCGGGCTACGATATGTCATGCCTGCATGCGCATTGCGGCGATTGGGTTGTCGGCGATGCGTGAGATCGGTACAATCAAGGCCGGACACGGAGGATAGCGAACTGAACAGGCGCACCGAGCAACGACGACGATATCGCAGGGGCGGCGGGCGCCCAGGCGCGCGGCGGACGCTGCTTCTCCTCATCCTGCTGGGGTTCGGTGTGTCATTGGTCGTCTGGCGCATCTCACCGTCTGCCCCGCTCCTCGGCCCCCCCACCGCCGGGCCGACCCTCCGTCCGCCAATGGCCACCGCGCCACGCGGCACTGATGCTCCGCACGATGCCGCCGCATCGCCGCGCGGCACCGGCCTGGCGCAGCTACTCGGCCCGGCAGTGGATCAATTGATCGCGCAGTACCAGTCACGGGGGATCACCAGCGTCGGCCTCGTGATCGAGGATGGACAGGATGCTGACACGATCGAGCGCAACGCGGACGGCGATTTCGCGGCGGGAAGCCTCTACAAACTCTTTCTCCTCTGGCGTACGCAAGTCGAAATCCGGCAGAACAAGTTATTCGATGATACGCAGCTGATGCTGACCGCGCAGAATGACGACGCGGAGGAGGATGGCTACTCACTCGGCGCGTACGGCGATACGGTCAGCGTTGCCGACCTCAGGCGGCTGATGATCACGGCGAGCAATAACACCGCCGCCCTCGTACTCGGCCAGTATTTTGGCTGGGGGACGGTGGATCAGTTGCTGCGGGCGCACGGTTTCACGGCGACGGTCGTCTCCGGGCAGGCGCATACGACGCCGCGTGAAGTGACGCGCTTCTTCGATGGCCTCATCAACCGGACGCTCGACCCGCTCCTCACGCCGGATGATTACACACTGATGCTCGACCTCCTCAAAGATCAGGAAGTGAACACGAAACTCTCCACAGGGTTGCCGGACGGCACGGTCTTCGCCCACAAGACGGGGGATGTGCCGGGCGCGCACAACGACGCGGGCGTGATCTTCCTGCCCAACGGCCGGGCCGTCACGATCGCGGTCCTGACGGCGGGGGATTACGATGCGAGCGTCCAACTCCAGCACGATCTCGCCGCGCTGCTCTGGAGCGACCTCGGCATGTCATCTGGCTGAATCGCCTGCCTGTGGAGCCACCACGCTTCGCCAACCAATCCCTGTTCATGCCAGGGCTTTCTCATGCCATCACCGCTTCCCGCGCCGCACGCTCAACCGCTTCCGCGAGCCACGCATTGAGGCTCTTGTGTTCGCTGGCAGCGGCAACAGCGGCTGCCCGGTGCGTTTCAGGCGAGATGCGCAGGATCAACTTGCCGGAAAACGGCTTCTCCGGCTCCTTGCCCCGTTCGGCGCACCAATCGAGATAATCGTCCACCGTGTCATGGAAGGCTTGCTCCGCTTCTGGCACGGTATCACCCTCGAAGGTGAGTACCGCGTCGAGATCGAGGACGCGACCGAAGAGGATGCCCGCCTGTGGATCAATCTCCACCATTCCGTTGTACCCCTTGTACGTGAAGATGTTCATGGTTTCACTCCCGCTTTCTCAAGAAACTCGCGCGCGGCCCGAACGCGTCCCTGATTTGCCATTCGTTGCGGGTGTGGGGCGTGAAACGTGGATTCGTGCCCGTTCAGTTCCACACGCACGCGTGACCCGCGACCCTCGCTGACCGTCGCGCCGAGCGCCCGGAAGAGCGCGATGAGGTCGTCCCACGGAAGCGATGCCGGTATCGGCTTCCTGAAGGCCGCTGCGAGCGTCCGGCGCTGCCTCGGGTTCATGTCGTCATAGTATCTATAGTAGTATCATCATCAAACCGTTGGTAGTCCGAAATCGTCGCCTGCACGCGCATCTTCGGCAGGAGCCGGACGATCCGTGCGGCGGAGGGCATCGCGAATGGCGGCGATGGTGAGGGCGCGCAGGGCGTCCATCTCCCGGCGGCGGGTCGCCTGGATCGCATCGAGCAGCGCGTCGCCGCGATCCGGCACATCAGGTGGCAAGGCGGCAAGGAGGGCAGTGCGGTACGCATCGGCGGCGGCTGAGCGGGCGATCCGCCCCGGCTTGCCGCGCACGCCATCGAGCGCGTCGCGCACTTGCGGGTCCGCAAGCGGCGGTTGCAGCGCCTCCTGCACCCGCGCGCGGGCTTCGATCCGTGGCCGTGCCCGGTTCGCCGCCTGCACCGCCGCCTCCCACGCACTCCCCGCGCGCAGGACGCGGGCGCGGCCCCACGCGAGGGCGGCCTCATACTGCTGGGGCGCGGGCGGCTCGACGGGGATGCGCCCGACGATCAGCGGCGTTTCGCCCTCCCGCCACATGCCGAGGAGCAGGTGCGCCGCGAGCGTAATCAGGACAGCGACATCCACGGACGCATCTGCCTCGATCGCCTCGTCCGTCCCCTCGACGAGCGCGCGGGCAAAGGGGCCGGTGGCGACGGCGCGGAGCAGATCAGCCCCCCGTAAGGAGACGGTCACGACATGTGATGGCTCCGGCAGGCGCGGGCGGGGCATCCCATTCGGACGCGCGCCATCGAGGACCAGATCGTTGAGGAGACGCTGTGGGGTAAGGATATAGCCATCCACCGCCGGTGTTTGTGGTGGAGCGAGCGCGACGATGATTCCCTGAGCGAGCGGCCCGCCCTCGGCGAGGATGCGCGCGGTCGTCGCGGCGGCGATCTGCGCGGCATCCACCGTATCGAGGCCGAGTTTCGCGTCCGCCCCGGCGATGCCGGTCGTACCATCCCGCTCGATGAGGAAGAGGAAATCGGGCTGCCGCAGACCGCGCGCGGAGCATTCGAGGGCAATCGTTGGGTCCGCCCCGAAAGAGCGCGCCGCGTGCAGGAACGCGCCGTCCGGCAGCGTCTTGCCGACGAGCGCCGGAACGCGCGGCAGCAAGTATTCCTCCCAGCCATAGCCAAGCGCGAGGCTGCCGCCGTACGCATTGGCGCGGTCACGCACCGCGCGGTCGAGTAGGGCGCGGGCGGCGGCGAGGGCGGTGCGGGAAACAGCCAAGCGGGGTGCGGTCCTTTCGCGGCGGGCGGATCTCCGTTGCGCTCATCGTACCACGATGTCCACGCCGTCAAAGCGCCTCGCACCCGTGCCTGTCTGGTAGAGTGTCTTTTACATCGTTCACTGCGGACTATCGCTGCCCGTATGGATTGACCGGAGAGCGTACAATGACCGACAAGTTCCAGAATTGAGCGACCTCCGTGGCTGATCCCACATCAGCGGTGGCGGGCGCGCGGATGAGCCGCCGCGTCCGATGCTCTCTGCTTGGCCTGTGCCTCCTCGTCGGCGGGTCCGGCGTGCTGCACTTCCTTGTGCCCGGCCCCTACCGCCGCATCGTGCCTACGCCGCTGCGCGCACATGCCGCCGCGATCGTCGCCGCAAGCGGCGCTTGCGAACTCACCTGCGCGGCCCTTCTCGCCCTCCCGCGCACGCGGCGGTTCGGCGCGACCGCGACGGCCGCCCTGTTCGTCGCCGTTTTCCCCGCAAATCTCCAGATGGCCCTCGACAGCCTCCACGCCGATACGCCGCTCGCCGTGATTGCCTGGTTGCGTCTGCCTCTGCAAGCGCCGCTCATTCTCTGGGCGCTGCGCTTTCGCCGTTCTTCCCGTGGCGTGGGCCGCGAGCGGTATTCCCGTTAGCGGGCTGATCGTGCATCATTGTTTCCGGCCTTGCGATGCCCCCGATTGACGCGGATGGAGGAAGACCCGTGGCGCACGAACCCCTCAAGACCCAGGCCCCGGTAACCGGCACGCCGCCGAGCACGATCACGAACCCGCCGCGTCCGTGGGGGGCCGGCGTGCCACCGAGCAGCTACCCGGATCCGGATATCGTCATCGTTGACCCGGAATTCGGGAAGTACATCGTTGGCAACACGCCGATCCAACGCCTCTGGACCGGATCACTGTGGGCGGAAGGCCCTGCGTGGTCCGGTCAGGGCCGCTATCTCGTCTGGAGCGATGTCGGCGACGATGTTCAATACCGCTGGTTGCAGGATGATGGCCGCGTGACCGTCTTCCGCAGGCCGTCACGCAACAGCAACGGCAATACATTCGACTTCCAGGGCCGCCAGATCACCTGCGAGCATTTCTCGCGCCGCGTCGTCCGCTGGGAGCACGACGGCTCGCTGACCGTCCTCGCGGACGCGTACGACGGCAAGCGGCTCAATTCGCCCAACGACCTCGTCCCGCATCCCGATGGCAGCATCTGGTTCACTGACCCGCCGTACGGGAACTCGTTGTACGAGGGCCAGCCGGACGAAGGCGGGCCGCTCAACCCCCGCATCGGCGCGGCGGACGCGGGCGACCAGAAGCAGGAATTGCCGCCATCGGTCTATCGCATTGATCCGAGCGGCGCGATTACGCTCATCACCGACGAACTCAGCCGCCCCAATGGCCTCTGCTTCTCGCCCGATTACACGCATCTCTATATCTGCGACACCGGGCCGGGGCCGCGCGACATCAAAGTCTTCGATGTCACGGACGCGAACACGATCACGAAGGGCAGAGTCTTCACCGATATGCGTGTAGATGGGGTGCACTGCGGGCCGGATGGCCTGCGCGCCGACGTTCATGGCAACCTCTGGTGTGCCAGCGCGGCGGGGAGCGCCGGCCTCGGCTATCACGGCGTGCTCATCTTCACGCCGGGGGGTGAGCTGATCGGGCGTATCCGCCTGCCGGAAGCGTGCGCCAATCTCTGTTTCGGTGGCCCGAAGCGCAACCGCCTCTTCATGACCGCCAGCCAGTCGGTCTACGCGCTCTACGTCAATACGCAAGGGGCCACGCCCGGGTGACGGGGTTCCATATCGCCAACCCCGCGAACCCGCCGAGCGGCTGCTACTCCCACCCTCGCTGCCCCCATGCCGCAGAAATCTGTCGGACGGCGGCGCCGGTCCCGCAGCAGGCGGCGTTTTGTTATTGCTCGCTTGTGTTCTGGCACTCGGCACAGAGGCCGTAGAGGACGAGATGATCCGTCTGTACCCGGAATCCATATCGCCTGGCGATGAGCACGAACGAGCCATCCATCGCGTCCTGTCCAATTTCCTGCTCTTTCCCGCAGCCGCGGCAGATCAGATGGTGATGGGGTGTGGACTTGGGAATCTCATAGACGGTCTCGCCCGTCGGCGTCTCCGCTGATACGACAAGGCCAAGCGCCACAAACAGCTTCAACGTGCGGTAAACCGACGAGCGGTCAATCGAATCATCCATTTTTTGCAGGCGGATAGAGACCTGCTTGAGCGTCGTGTGCCCTCCCCCTTCGCAGACCGCATCGAGGATCATCACCCGTTGCGGCGTCACCCGATGGCCCGCCCGATGCATGATCCCTTCGTAATCAATGTTCTCATGTGACATCGGCAATCCCTTGTCGCCAGTTTTTGCAACAAGCCGTACAGGGCTTGGAACTCGCTACCATATCAGTATAGGCCGATTGCGAATCGGAGGGACATATTGATGACACAGCAGACACTACCGCGACATCCACATGCACACGATAGCGGCCCACTCGGTTGGCTCGGCGCGATCTTCCATTTCCATGGTCATCCTCACGAGGACGATGCGCGCGGTACGGACCCTGCCCTCTCAACGGATGAGGGTATCCGCATCGTCTGGCTTGCCTTCGCGGCGCTCACCGTGACGACGATTATTCAGGTTAGTATCGTCTCTCTCAGCGGGAGTGTGGCGCTCCTGGCTGATGCGATCCACAACGTCGGGGACAGCCTCAA
>JAICJW010000053.1 GCA_025928215.1 Chloroflexia bacterium
GCATGGGAGTGTGAACGCGAATTCGGTTTGCAGCATGCCACCCATTATCGCGACACTCCTCCCCGATCACGCGTGCAGCAGTGGCGTGCCGCACGCGTGTGTGTTCACTAGACCTTCTCTCGATGATACCCCTCGTGCGTAATGACGAGTTCCTCAACGCCATAATCGTTCGAGTCCGACGAGAGCGACGGTCCGGTGATCGAGACCGGCCAGGCATTGACGAAACTGAACTTCGCGATCGGCTTCAAATCATGACTGAGCAAGGTGATCGTCCCGTTCACGCGGGCCTGCGCCATCTTGCCGTTCTCGACCATCTTGAACCACTGCCACAACTCCAGCGAGTCGGTCAGCCCCTTCGAGAGGGTGATGTCCGTCCAGTCCAGCACACCGGGGAGTTTGGCGTTAATGCGGTGCCCTTTGGCATTGTTCTGCTGCATCTCGACGACCTGCGAGCTGCTGCCGAAGCCCTTGCACTCGAAAAACATCCCCTTGAGATTCGTCCCGAACTCAACATCGAACAGTACGCCGACAAACGGGTCTTCCCTGTCTGGCATGGTCTCGATCCTCCTCCGCTCATCGCGGACATAACACGTCTCTGACGCGAAAACTGGGCGATAGTATCGCGATCAGACCATCGGCCTTATTTCGACCGTGTCAGCCCCTCATGCACAATGACGATTGTCTCGATCGCGGGGTCGTTCCCCTTGGTGCTCATGTCCGGCCCGGAAACGCTGCTCGGCCAGCAATTGACCAGGTCCCACTTGGCGGCTGCTTTCATTTCCCCGGAATTATCATAGAGCGTGATCGTCCCGTTGACGCGCGCATCGCCCATCTTGCCTTCTTCAACGAGTTTGCGCCAGTCCCACATCTCCATGTTGCTGGTCATGGCGCGCTTCAATGTCACTTCACCACCGAGTTTCGAGTTACCTACCTGGTGGACGGTGATTGTCTTTCCGTCCTTGGTTGACTGCTTCAGTTTGTTGACCTCGACTTTGCTCTCCAAGCCGTCAATGGACTTGAAATTCCCGGTCAGATGCTTGCCGAAGTCAACGCCGAAAAATGCACCTACGAGCGGATCATTACGCTTCGAGTCACCCACGAGCGTCCCCCTTGTTTTTCATGTTCGTACGACCAGCGTGCGGGATGGCCCGGCAGTTGCCGAACCATCTCGCGCTACGATCACCAACGAATGGAGGCTATGCGCCACCACCCGAGAACTGGCTGAACCGGAAGACGACGAACTCCGCCGGTTTCACGGGCGCCAGGCCGATGTCAATGATCAACTGGCCGCGATCGCGGACATCAGGCGGATTCAGTTCGGCATCGCACTTGACGAAGAATGCCTGATCCGGCGAGCTGCCGAAGAGTGCGCCATCGCGCCAGACACCCATCAGGAAGGCGCTGATGTCGCGCCGGACGCGTGCCCACAGGCCCTCATCGTTCGGCTCGAAGACGATCCACTGCGTCCCGCCTTCGATGGACTTCTCCACATAATTGAAGAGCCGCCGCACGTTGATGTACCGCCATGCGGGATCGCTGCTGAGTGTTCGCGCTCCCCAGACGCGCAGGCCGGCGCCGGTGAAGTTGCGCAGGCAGTTGACGCCGATCGGATTGAGCGTATCCTGCTCGCCTTTCGTGACCTGCGTATCCACGTCGAGCACGCCGCGCAGCACTTCGTTGGCGGGTGCCTTGTGGACGCCGCGCTCGTTGTCGTTGCGGGCGTAGATGCCGGCCATATGCCCGGACGGCGGAATCGAGAGTGGGCGGCCATCGGGGCCGGCAACTTTGATCCAGGGATAGTAGAGGGCAGCAAACTTGGAGTCGTAGTTTGTCGTCTTCTCGCGCCAGACCTTCACTTCCTGGGGGGAGAGGTCGGGGATCGGATCGAGGATCGCCATGCGATCCTGCATCCGCTCGCAGTGCGCGATCATCGAGAGTTGCACCGCTTTGACGCCGTCTCGGTCGAGCGCCTTATTCTGGTACGCGGACATCAGGTCCGGGCAGATGACCATCGTCACGTCTTCCGCGACTTCCAAACCTTCGACGCCGCTGCGCTGGGTAACGTCGCCCGTGAAGTCGCCGGACTTCACGACCTGCATCGCGCTGGCGGGAAGCGCCGATTTGATCAGGTACGAACCGACATCAGGCACACGCTCAAGCGCCGTCCCTGTCCCCTGCTCCTCGACGACCGCGACCAACTTGCTCGTCTGCGTCGCCGTTTCGACCGCGTTCTTGGCACCTTTTTTGGCACCGATCGTGATGTTCTCGAAGACTTCCTCGGTCGTCCCCATTTTGATTTTGAGTGTGAACGTGCCATCCGGTTGCCCGTCGCCGGTCGGTGGCGCGACTTCTACCTGGATGTCATCCTTGGCGGCGTCCTTCGGCTTGATCGTCAGGGACGGGATCGCCTTGGACGACTTGCTCGGCAATTGGAGCGGCTCGGCTGCGGCAGCGGTTACTTTCTCCTCGCCGCCGTTGAGTCCGATGCGGGTCACGTAGCACCGGCCACCGCCGTTGAGGAAGTAGCCAAAGACGGAGTGCGACATGAAGGTATTGGGCATGTGCGGATTGCGTGCGCCGCCCTCCTCGACCCGTCCGAATGTCTCGACATACTGCGTCCAGTTGGTGACGAGCGTCGGCTTGTTCGTTGGCCCGGCGGGAGCGAAACCAACGAATGCCGCGCACGCGGTCCCAACGCCCTCAATCGGCCGTGGGCCAGTGTTGACTTCCTCGATGTACACACCAGGAGACAAATACTCAGGCATACCCCCTCCTTTACCCTGACTGCTTCCAAACCGCAGCGATCACATACCTCACCAATACCCTCGGTTCAACTCCGGCACGCCGCACCATTCCCGGAGGAATGACAAGCGGACACCGAACGGATCCGTGTGCCGTCGTACACTTTGGACCGCACACGCAATTAAACAGGTGTGCCACACATTGCTATCACAGGAATCACCAACGCTAACGGCGAGAAATAGGCGACGGTGGGTCCCGTCTGTGCCGGGGCGCGACGACGGTCCGTAGCGGTGGCACCTGTATTACTTCAGGTCAATGTCATACGTATCCGACGGAACCTGCACGGTCACCGACTGGCGCTTCCCGTCCGGCCCGACGACATCCAGCGTGACCGGCCCCGGCATCGCATGCCGGATCGTGAAACGACCGAGGCCATCCGATAGGGAATCCGCTGCCGCGCTCCCGCGCGCTCTGATCGTCGCCCCGACCACCGGTTCGCCTGCGCGATCGCGCACCGTGCCGCCGATGTGCAGATCGGTATCGGTCGCGGCCTCGTCGGGGCGGCGCGTATACCGGAAGGTGCGGGTGAGGACGAGTGGCGCCTCGATGGCGATCTCCAGATCAAGTGGGACGGTCACGACGTAGCAAAGGGCGGGCCGTACATCGGCATTCAATCCCCCCCAGATTTGCGACAGTTGGATGCCCTCATCGGGCTGGCCAACCTGGGTCGTGATCGCGGGGGAGCACCCACGAAGCGCCTCGGGAAGGAATTCCTCCGGCAGTTCGCGATACTTCATCAGCGTGGCGAGCGTCCGCCAGATCAGGAGATGCTCGTCCGCGATTTCCGTTGTCAGCGCGCTCACCATGTAGCGCAAGTCTATCTGGCGCGGTGGGGCGTGGCGGACCGCTCGACCGTTGACGATGCGGGACTCCATCTGACCGGAGCGCATCTTGACATTTTCCTGCACATCGAAGAGGTAGAGGTTGATCGCCGGGCGCATCAGGCGATCAACCCAGTCGCGGCGGGGCGCCTCGAAACGGATGTCCACATCGAGCGGATTGATCCGCCCGCGCTCGTAGATCAGTTGCCGGAGCGATTCGTGGAGTTCAGGCAGCATCGCGATGTAACCCCCGAAGGACGCGCGCTCGTATCGCACGACAAGATCACCTGATTGTAGGCTAGGTGCGTTTCCACTCGCAGCGATCACAGGTATCACATCGAGGCGAGTCGCGGCGAGTCGCGGCGATTACGCTTGTTCGGGGAAGAGCAACGGCGCCCACTTGTTGGCCCGAAGCGCCGCGGTTGCCGACCGCGTGCCCGTGGCTGCCTCCAGCAGCGTGTCGCCGAAATCACCGAGGATGTCTCCTGCCATCGCCGTCTGCTTCTCAATGAGCGCGAGGTTCGTTTCCGCCGCAATCGCCTTGTCCAGCAAATGCGTCTGCTTCCAGAACACGACACCCAGGCTCTCAAAAACGCCGAAAAAGCCGACCGGGAGATAGCAATTGAGTTTGGCAGTCAGCCAGCGGAGGCCCTCGAACGCGCCGGGTCCCACGCCGTCGCATACCTGCGCATATGTCTGAAGGTTAATGTACGGAGACTCAACGCCCGCCGGTTGCGGGATGAAACTGAACTCGAAGTTGACCATCGGAAGCATGGCCGCGCCAGTTGGATGCCCGACCACGAGCGACGAGAAGTTCGCGGCAGGGGGCGACGGATCGAACAACGCGGTAGCGAGGCCCGCACCGGCGAGGCGCTGCTCAAGCGCGTGGAGCAGTTCATCCTCCTCCGCGCGCGGCTCGTACGGGAACGCCATGTCTTTGTTCCTCTCTTCGCCGCGCAGCGCCCGGCGGGTTCGGACTAGCCGCTATGCATCTTGCTTGCGATCATCTGCACGGTCGTCGTCTTGGGGTTGGGACTCAATCTCCACGCCGAGACCAGGGCGATCGCTTCTTTCGTTGTGGTATCGGTGAGATTACCCGACAGCGCGGCATGGATTACCGTCGCGAACCCGAAAATCACATCGTTGTAAAACGCCTGGACTTTCGTGTAGCCGAGTTTGTGCAAGTTCTCCTTGCGTATCTGCGGATCGAGTTCGGTGTCACTCTTTCGCTTGATCCCGGTGACCTTTTTAATGAGCACGCGGTCTACGAATTTCGTCTGGTTGGCCTTCTTCTCGAAGTATTTATAGGCGGCAATCGCCCCGCCGAAGAGCGCGGCGGCGCTGAGGATCGCCCAACCAATCGGATTCGTTGCCAGGACTGCAACCATGATCCCGCCCGCGACCATGGCGGCGCCCTGCCCGATCGTTGCTCCGGCGACGGTCCGCTTCAACTTTTGGCTCTCCTGGGATTGGGCAAGCATCAGTTTAAAGTCCGGCGACGTGAGCGACCCCTTCAGCCGTAGGAGGGTATTGAGGATCGCCGTTGTCTCGGCGACATCCCAGATACCCTTCGCCATCTTCGCCGCGCCGGCAACGGCAGACAGAACGCCCGTGACCTGCGCGCCGACCAGAAAGAGCGCGCTATGACCGGCCGATGCCGCCGACGCCTGGTCATAACCGACCTGCGCGAGCGAGAAGTGACCCTTTACCCCCGCCGTTGTTGCCACAATCCGACCGGCGGACGTCCCGATCTGTGCGATTTGATCGAGGAGATAGGGCGCTTCCTTAAAGATGATGTCCTGGCCGGACTTACTCTTGATCGTCTCCAGCGTGCGGACGATCTCCGTGATATTCGCGACCGTTGCCAGCGCGCCACCGATAATGTCCGCACCTTGCATCGCCTGAGCGGCGCCTGTCTGGTGGAAGGTGCCAACATTTGTGACCAGATTGACCGTGCTATGCTCACTTTGCGCGGTGATCGCCGACGCGCCCGCCGCCGCCGCCGCGCCACCAAGGCCGACGTAGCCAACATATTCCGTGCCGGTCGTTGCGAAGGGCGTTTGCCCGGTTTTCAGGTCCGCTCCACCGAGGATTTTCTGGGCCGATGCGTTTCCGTTGATGCGTCGCACGATTGCGGAAAACGCGGCCCAATCTATCGCGTCCTTGAAGGTGCCACGCTTCAATTTCTTGAATGAGTTCGCGTCATGAACATTGACGACGACGCCCGACCGCCGAAAGACTTCGACCTTGCGGAAGGGGCTTAAGTTCGCGTAGCCGCCTTCGGTGATCAGTTTTTCTTTACCGGAACTCCGCGCCTCATTGAGCAACCAGGCGTCAACCGCCTCAAGCACTTCCGCCTTGATGACATTCTCAAGGTGCTTTTCCTCGGACTTCGCGCCGGCGAATTCGAGTTTATCGCGATTGATGTAACCCTCGACAAAGCCCTTGCCACGAACCACCGGGATCGGTGAGCCGTCAACGAGACTTCCCCCATCAATAGTAACATGTTCGTATTGGTCAATTGACTTTTCGCTGTCTATCCATACACGAGTGCCTTGCGCCGCCCGCTTGCCGTCAATCGCGTCTGTATTGATGATGCCGATGGATTTGTAGACCTTCGCACCCTTTGGGTTGAGAATTTTACCGGGGATCGTGCGGAGTTGTACGACATTTCCCCCACCGCCGGACGCGGCGGGCGCGGGCGACTTTGTCGATGCCAAAGCCGAGAGTTGCGCTGGCAGCGGTGCGTTGTAATGCACTTTCACTTCGCTCATATCCATGCCGGAGAGTGATTCAATGCCCTCCTTGAGCGCATCCGGCATGCCGGTACGGTTTGACGGCGCGCCCGACGCGGCGGCGCGTTGCGTCACGGCGACACCGCCATTCGGGCGAGCGCCGGTCTGCTTCACCGCCATGACTGCCTGGACGATCCCGCCGGCATCCGGTTCCGGCGAGAACAGGGGAATGTGGGTCGCGGGCCGCTCGGCCCGCGTCTCGGTATCGGAGATGGACGGTGCGTCCGACAGTGCCACCGGGAGGTGGCCACCAACAGCCGCGTCAGTCTCGTGATGGAGGATGCCGCGCCAATCAGAACGCAGGACATTCGACGGGGGCGTGTGCGGATTCTTCGGCTGCGGGGATCGGTGTCGTGGGGGACCAGAGGATCGCATGAAGTCTCCTTAGCGGGAGCGGCCGGAACGACCATCTCAGTATTCGATCCGAATACCGCCATTCACACAGATACATTCGTCAACATTGACCCGAGTGTACAACATACTCCGCGCAATTGATACTCTTTTGCGCGATACGATCAACTGGTCGTGCATTCAAGAACTTCCGGCGATGCGCGCGTGCAACGTTTCGCGGACATGGCCCGCGCCTCCATCCTGATGCAGTTGCTGATAACACAAGGTGATGTTGTCGAGTGTGCCGGTATGCTCGCCGTAGATCGCATTCGAGCGTTCAAAATAGGTGATCGCGCGCGCGTAGTCATCCAACGCATACATGAGCCGCGCGATCAGATCGGCGAGATCCATCTCCTCACCCAATGGGAAATGCAACTCCCATACCCTCTCCGCGGCGGTGACGACTGCGTCACGTTCATAGGGGCCAAAGAGATGGGCCAATTCGACGAGACGCGGCAAATAGCGCACGAACTGATGCCCGTCGTGCAACGTGAGGCGCAGGTACGCGAGAATGCCTTCGAGGGATATTGTGTCACAATGCTCTTGCGCGGCGCGCATGACGCTATAAAAGTCGTCCGGGCTGAACTCCTCCACCTGTCGGCGATACGTGCTGAGCGTATGGTAATGATCGGTAGCGCCGGGAACCATCAACAGGCAACCGACATTCACACTGCGATGATGAGCAGTCGGAAACAAGGCGATACCGCCCTCCTGCTCGCACGCCGCCTTGAAGGCATGATAATTTACGTTGAGTGAGAAACTCCCGTGCCGCACGAGATCGGGTGCGGGCCTTCCCTGGAGCGACGATATCCGGTGGTCGCCCTTATCAGCCGAGAGCATCATGACGCCCTGCCGCGAGAGCGCGTGAAGGCGGTGCAAACAACGCAAACCGGTCGCCGGGAAGAGCAAATAGGAATCCACAAGCGTGCGTTGGTAATCGGCGAGCAGTCGTTTCAGGGAGGTTTCGCGGTATGGCGGTTTGGCGATCGCGCGATTATCGAACCGGCATTCGAGGGCGGAAAGGAGATGTGCGACCGTCGGTAGCGGCTTGTCTTTTCCCACATATAGCGTCACGAGGACCTCCTCGCACCGCTGTTCGTTGATATAGAAGAGGTCCTGGGGAATGCTATCAAACACGTAATTCGCGATCACGACCAACGGTTGCACCAGGCTGCCGGGCGTAATCGTCTGATCGCACCGCTGCAACGCGAGTTTTTTGGATTGATTGATGTCGAACAATGCGACGTCGAGCACGCCTGCATCGAAATACGGCCCGAAGCGGGGATGCTCCTGCCAAAACGCGAGGTTGCTCGGCGCCAGATCGGTCAGGACGTAGCGAAAGGCGGTCATCGGGACGTGCGCCTCCGCGCAGAGGAGGCTGAGGCGGCTGAGAAAGTGAAACGCGAAGCGCCCGGAACCGGCGCCGAGTTCACAGATCGTCAGCGGTTCGTCAAGCGGCGCGAGGCGCTGCCGATCTCGCCAGAAGGCGAAGACCATCTCCGCGTAACTGTTGGCCATCCGCGGGTTACTGGTGACATAATGCGGCACTTCGCCGTGTCGCCATGCCTCGACGCCCATACTTTCGTAGTAGTGCCGTTGCATCTCCCAGAGTTGCGAGTGCGAAAAGACCTGCTCGTTCTCGATCAGGTAATACGCCTGCTGAAGATCTTCCGGCTCAGGGTTCTCTGACATGCGCTCTCTCTCCCCGACCGACCAATGGCGCGCTGAGCGCATCCATTGGTCGTCTGTCGTGGGGCTATGTGTGGTCGGCGATCCAGCCGTGGGTCTCGCCATCGGTGAGCCGTTTCTCCAATTTACTGTACTCGCTGCGTGCGGCGCGAAGCACATGGGTCATGCGCACCGGTTCGCCCGCGTCCGCCGCGAGAAAGGCGGCACGCAGTGCGATCGAACGAATGTTGCCCCCGGCGATATTCAATTGCGCCAGTCGCTGCGGATCAAGCCCATCGGTTGGCGTCTCGGCGGGGAAGACGCGCGCCCAGATTTGCGCCCGGTGCGCGGCGTCGGGGAAGGGGAAATGCACAACGAAGCGAATACGGCGCAGGAAGGCGGTATCGAGCGAACTCTTGAGGTTGGACGTGAGGATCGCGAGGCCGCGATACTCGTCCATCCGCTGCAACAGATAACTGACCTCGATATTCGCGTGGCGGTCGTGGCTATCCTTGACCTCACTGCGCTTGCCGAACAGTGCGTCCGCCTCATCGAAAAGGAGGATCGCGCCGCCGCCCTCGGCGGTATCGAAGACGCGCCGGAGATTCTTCTCCGTTTCGCCGATGTACTTACTGACCACGGCGCTGAGATCAATGCGATAGAGATCAAGGTTCAGCTCGCCCGCGAGCACCTCCGCGGCCATCGTCTTTCCCGTACCGCTGTCGCCCGCGAAGAGCGCCGTCACGCCCAGGCCGCGCGTGCCTTTGTTTGCGAACCCCCAGGTGTCATAGACGACGCTCCGTTGCCGCACATGCGCCGCGATTTCATGCAGGATTTCTTTTTGCGCATCTGGCAGGACAAAGTCCTCCCACGTCGCGGCGACGCCAATACGCTGCGCGAGGTCCTCCATCCCGCTGCGGGTCTGCGAGCGGCAGGTTTTCCAGAGCAGCCTTCGCAATTGGTCGGCGTCGGTCGCGGTGGCGGCGTCCATCGCCCGAAATGCGTGCGCGACGGAGGCGCAGACGGTGTCAATCTCGTTCGCATCGAACCGGAATTGCGTCGAAAGCGCGTCTATTTGCCCCCGGAGTGCCGGCACCGTTGCGGTGAGGCCCGCGTGCCACATCGCGCGCTGCTCCTCGCGGGTCGGCAACGAGACCTCAATCGTCGTGAACGCGCGGTCGCGCGGCCGACGACGCTGCGGACTGCCGATGATGAGATGCGCGTTCATATCTTCGATGAATCGCGTGATCGCATGGTCTCGCGCGGCATCGGCCGCATCGAGATTGTCGCAATCGAGGAGCACGATCGTCCCGCGGAGAATTGCCTCGCGCTCGCACAGGCGTGCTAATGCATCGAGTTCGCCGAATTCGACCGGCAGATGCTGCGCCGCGATGACGCTGAGGGTGAATCCGGCGATAGTGCATGCGGCGGCGGCGATCTCTTGCTTCGCGGCGCGGTCATCGCCGACGAGTTGGATCACGGGCCGTGCGGGTGAATGGCCCTCCGCCCAGGATGCCGCGATCTGATCGGCGAGCGCCGCGTGTGACGGCACCAATTTCCCCGTTACATGGATCGGCATCGCCATCGCGAATAAGTGGAGGTTCATCTGCGGCAACCCCATCAGGAAGTGCAGGATGCTCTCGTCTATGCGTAGGGGGCTATCCACGAGCGACCGTCCGTTGCCAACCGCGATCAGCCGCCAGTAGCGCAACGGCGAGGAGGGTGCGAGCGCCGCCCAGTGCGCGTGCGGGAACGCCGCCAGCGCGACGCCAAAGGTCGGGAAGGGGCGGGATGGATCGCCGTGGGCGGAGACGCACAGGGACGCGAAACCGCTATCCAGTTCGGCACCGGCACACATCAGCAACATATCCCGTTCGAATGAGGTGAGGTTGAGGGCATTGCAGAGCGTGGTGAGGGCCGGTGGGGCGGGCATATCGAACTCGGCGGCCAGCATGCGATCTCGCGCTGCCTGCTCGCGGGCGGTTTCATCGTCGTTGTCGGCCTCCCCCCCAACGAATTGGATGAGCGACGCACGCACGGTCTCGACCGCCGCATAGAGGTAATGCTGGTTCGATGTGAGCCAATCAACCGTACTCTGGGGTTGGAGCATCGCCGCGCTCACGGTGTTGCGGGCCGATCCGCGTCAATCAGGACGGCGGACACCTTATAGGTGAGCGATGGCCGGTAGCGGGCCTGGAGCGCGGACCAGAGTTTCGATGTCTCCTCGGCGTTGAGGAATTCGGGGCTGATATGTACTTCCTCGAAGGAGTCGCCGGGGTTGGCGGCGGCGATTGCCTGATACGCCGGTGGCAGCGCGCTCCCGGCGCTCGGCGCGATGGATGAGAGGGCGCGCTTGATCTCATCCCGCGCCAGGACGGGCGTTTCGTGCAAAATCTGCATAGCGTATCCGAGCAAGATTTCGGCATGAAAATCATGCTCGCCGTATGCGGAGACGAGATAATGGAGATCGAGGCACATCGGCGCGCGGCGCTGCTCACCGCGTTCGATTGCGGACGGCCCGCTGTTCCGCCACGCGGTATAGGGCGTCACGCGGTAGAGAAAGAGGTTGAGTTGACTGCGCTCGTCGCTGCCGGTCGCGACGCGGTCGGGCGGGAGCGCGGTAATCGCCACGCTGCCGACATTCGCCGTCACGCCGCGCTGGACGATACGGTTGTCCAGCATATCCTTGAGAATGAAGGTCATCGCCGCCAACGCGAGAGGGCTATTCATCGTTGTTCCCATATTTCCCGTTGGGAAATCGTTGGCCGGATCATCGCTAGTGAATCGCGGGTCTGGGTCACGCCGAACATCCTCCATAAATCGTCCGAACGGGGCGACGACCGCGGGCTGAGTCGCCACGCCGGATTGCAGCGCGAGGTATTCGCACAGTGATGAAACGGACGTGAAATACGCCGCCGTCTTGCCTTTGATGTTCGTCGCGGAGAGACGCCAGACCGGGCGGACATCCGGGTCTTCGCGCCGTTCTTCCCACACCCGTACGACGAAACCGGATTCCCGCGTATCCAACGTAGCGTTTCACTCCCCTTGCAATGCATAGTGCCCCCTTCCAGTCTCATCATGCCATATACTGGAAGGGTGTACCGGAAGTAAAACGGCTTATCAACACCGCGCGATCACACCGATCACTGAACCAGGCGGATGGGCGACTGGCTGCCAATCGTTCGTGGGGCGCTATCAAGCGATTCAGCGATCACCGCGAGGGCATCACTTGCCCTGCTCAGTTGCGCGGAGCACTGTTTCCAAATCATCTTGTCCTCAAGCGCGGAAATGGTGCTGCTGACGTCGCGAATCGTGTCCTGAAGCATCGCCGAGACGCGTTGCAACTGTCCGTGGCTGATCTGGAGCGCTTCCGCCGCGTTGCACAACTGTGTGGCTGCCATCGCCAGCGCATCCGCCGTATCACGCTCCTGTCGCATCGCGGGATGGGGGCGAGCGGAGCGGGCGGGGGCGTGTGCCGCACTGCTTGTGGCAAGGTTGGGGGAGAGGCCGAGAATCTGGCCGAGGAACGCCTGCGTTTCCGGCATCGGTTCCTGGGCGAGTTCCCGGCGTACGATCTCCTCACAGGCGCGATATTGCCGCAGGGCATCGGTTGGTTGGCCCATTGCCAGATACATCTGCATCAGTTGACGATGCACTTCTTCGTAGAGGGGATCACAAATGAGCGCGCGCCGGGCGCATTCAATCGCCGGTGCGTACTCATCCTTGGCGATGTAGTAACTGATCAGCCACTTGAGCGCGCGTGCGTAGAGGCAGCGCAGGCGCTCGCGCTCGATGACGCACCAATCTTCATAGCAGTCGGTGAGGAGATCGCTATCATAGAAGGCGATCGCCTGACTGTACAGCAGCGCTTTTTGCTCGGGAGCCGTACTTCCCGTTGCTTCCGCCCAACTGCATCGTGTCTCGAACTCCACCACGTCAATCCAGCAATCGCTCGCTACGTTGAAGCCGATCGTATAGGCGCCGATACGAAGGTGATTGCTCGCGCCCGCTGATGCCAGCAGCCGATTGAGCCGCCAGAGCGTCGTATTCAAACAATGGCGGGCTTTCTCGTCATCGCGATCACCCCAAAAGAGGCCCGCGAGTTGCTCCCGCGAATGCACGACCTCGCGCGCGACCAGCAGGTATGAGAAGAGGTCCCGGACCTTGCCGTTCAACGGACGGATGACGCCCGTCTCCCGATCTTGCAGTCTCAGCGAACCGAACACCCGGATTTCCAGCGATGCCACGACGTTCCCCTCCCCGGCAAAAAAACCGCGTCTATCAGCGATGTCGAGTGCCAGCTTCCCCACGGTGCGCATACATCGAGGCGGCGCATGGCCTCAGCGCATGCGTCGCCGCGCACTCACCGATCTCCGGTATCTCCTCTGTCCGGCACCGTCGCGCGTGCGGAAACCGCCAGCGCCTCGTCACTCGTTCCAGGTCAGAACGGACACTATTCTGATTGCGTCAGGTTGTACTACGTAGACCAGTTTGGGAGAACGTGCGATTGCCGCACGGCGTATCTCTCAACGATCCGTCGATACTATACACCGATGCGCTAAAAATTTCCATGCGTACGTACGCCGTATTTTAGCCTCACGTTGATTTTCCCACAAATTGAACCGCGAATTGCCATGCAAATCTGTCAACTTCCCTTTGCAGGTGACCATCGCCCGTATATGCGTGATCGGTGTGATTGGTGTGTGTCCTGCACATGGTGGAATACGGGTCGCTCGCCATGCGAGTCTTTCACTTTGTGCGCCACCTCGAGCGGAGCGCGATCCTCGGGGGTCACAGGTTGGCAACGTCTCCTGCTACGCTGACGCTTACCGCCGATCAATCGGAGGTCAAGGCAGGCGGTACGATTCTGCTCACCGCCGTTCTGGCGCACAGCGGGACGGATCAAGGCGAGTACACGCTCAGCATCCGTGGCGTTGATAGCGCGTGGGTGACCTTCTATCCGCCAACCCTGAGCGTAACGGCAGGCGGGCAGGCGACCGCGACGATCCTCGTGGCCCCCCCCGTCAATGCCGCGGCGGCGGACCTGTCGCTCACGGTGCGCGCGGTCAGCGCCGCGACGAATGCCGAGGCGGAGGCGACGTTCTCCGTCCGCCTCACCAGCACGACGGGCGCGGCGACCGGACGAGCGCGCCGGACGGGCCGCCTCACCTGGCCGCGCCTCCTGCTGCTTTCGGCGGGCGTCATCGTCGTCGTCGCGGCGGTCGGCATCTTTTTCCTCCTCCATCGCCATTCATCACCGCCACCGCAGCAGACGGCGTCCTGCGCGAGCCAGCCGACGCAACTCGTTGATCTCTACAGCGACGATACGACGACGGCAATTCGCATCAGTGATCCGGATCTCGCCGATGTGCGCATTCTCCGCACCGAGCCGTCCGATACGCTCTCCCCGCTCTTTTCCTCGCTTCTCTCCCTCTCGCCCGATGGCAGCCACCTCACGTATGTGACCGCCGGAAACGAAGCGCTCGACGACGCCCATCTCTGGTCGCTCGACGTGGCGAACCCCGGCCAGCGGCAGGAACTCGCCACCATTCCGCACGGTCTCTGGCAGGTGCGGCCCGCGTGGTCCCCCGATAATCGCCACGTTGCCTTCCTCCGCCTCAACGAACAACAGGCGGCGGCCGGTCAGACCCAACTCGAACTTTGGGTCGCGGACCTCGGCGGTCAGCCGCACAAGGTCGCCGCACCGCCCGAGTTGCGCCCCGATGGCTTCTACGGTTCCGCCACCCAGCCGCTCTGCTGGGCGCAGGATAACCAGAGCGTGATTTTCTCCAGCGTCACGCCCAATCTCTCGGCGAGCGATCAGGGCGCGCGCGCGACGGGTTCCTCGCAGCCCACCGACAATCTCAATCCCGCCACCCCGCAGCAGATTGCTGTCAATGTTCAGACCGGCGCGACCGAGCAACTGGCGACCCCCGTTGCCGCGACCGATGCCGCGCCAGCGATCCCGGCTGCTCCGGCCGGTGGCGCCGGGTGCGGCTTGCCCGTCTTTAGTCAGAATGATCCGGCATGGCGCAATGTCATCATGCAATCCAGTGGTGACACGATTGGCCGCTTCGGGTGCGCCGTCACGGCGACGGCGATGCTGCTCAATTATTACGGCACGACGCTCACGCCGGAGCAACTCAATACCTGCCTCGGCACGAACGCCGACTTGATCCAGTGGGCGAGCGTCGTCCCCTGCGCGAACGGCGCGATCACCGCGAGCAATGCCTTCGATTTCGCATGGCCGAGTCTCGATCAGGTGCTCGCCAGCGGCAACCCGGCGATTGTCGGTATGGTGCGTGGGCAGACGGGGTTGCACTTCGTCGTCGTGACGGCGGGCGGCGGTGGCGACGCGAGCGACTATCGCGTGATGGACCCGTTCGACGGGAGCACATCGAAGACGCTGCAAACCTTCATCACCGGCGGCTACAACCCGCGCTGGATCCGGACCTTCGCGGGGACCGCGCAGGCATGCCCGCGCCTCGTCGTGGCGCAGACGCCCGCGGGGGATCAGACGGGGATCACGCCC
>JAICJW010000023.1 GCA_025928215.1 Chloroflexia bacterium
CACTGAAGCCGAAATCTGTAGGGTGAGGGTAGAGGACGATACCGGGTGCTGTCAAGAGGAGCGGCCTGACCGCAAAAATCTGTGCGTCTGCCCATACGAAACCGATTGAACCGCAGAGACGCAGAGAAAGAGAAGAGAGAAACCACTGATCCGCTAGCGCACGCTTTTCTTGTAACCTTTTCTGCTCTTTCTCTATCTCCTCTGCGTTCTTTGTGTCTCTGCGGTTCAATCGGTTTCGTATGGGCAGGCGCACAGATTTTTGCGGTCAGGCCGCTCCTCTTGACAGCACCCGGTATCGTCCTCTACCCTCACCCTACAGATTTCGGCTTCAGTGTGTGACAACCGGAGAAGCCCGCTCGGTGGGGTGAGCGCGGTTCAGGAAGTTGAGGAGGGAACGCGATGGCTCGTGTCGTCTTTGACCACATCACCAAACGGTTCGGCGATGTGTACGCCGTCAATGATCTCAATCTTGAGATCAATGATGAAGAGTTCCTCGTCCTCGTCGGTCCCTCCGGTTGCGGCAAGACGACCGCGCTCCGCATGCTCGCGGGGTTGGAGGAAGTGACGACCGGTGAGATCTATATCGGCGACCGCCGGGTGACCGATCTCGCGCCGAAGGATCGCGACATCGCGATGGTTTTCCAGAACTACGCCTTGTATCCGCACATGAGTGTCTTCGACAATCTCTCCTTCGCGCTCAAACTGCGCAAGTATGACAAGCCGGCGATTCAGCAGCGCGTCGAACAGGCGGGCGGCATGCTCGGCCTGCGGACGCTCCTTCAGCGCAAGCCGCGGCAACTCTCCGGCGGCCAGCGGCAACGCGTCGCCCTCGGTCGCGCCCTCGTCCGGGAACCGCAAGTCTTCCTGATGGACGAACCGCTCTCCAACCTCGACGCCGCGCTCCGCGTCCAGACCCGCTCGGAAATCACGAAACTCCAGACTCGCCTGAAGGTCACGACCGTCTACGTCACGCACGACCAGGTCGAAGCGATGACGATGGGCGACCGGATCGCCGTGATGAAGGAAGGCGTCTTGCAGCAACTCTCGACGCCGCAGGACCTCTACGACCATCCGGCGAACATCTTTGTCGCGGGCTTCATCGGCTCTCCGGCAATGAACTTCGTCGCGGGGACCCTGCAATCGGAGAGTGGCAAGCTGATGCTGACGCACGACAACTACAGCGTCCCGCTGCCAATTGACGGCCTGACAAACGAAGTCAAGGAGAATCTGGGGACGCGCGTCGGCAAGCCGGTCGTGATCGGCGTCCGCCCGGAAGATGTCCTCGACCGCGCGCACGCCAATGGCATGAGCGGCATGGAGGGATTGCCCGCGACGGTGGATGTCGTCGAGCCGCTCGGCTCGGAAGTGCTTCTCTACCTCAACTACGGCACCGAGACGCCGATGATCGTCCGTGCTGAGCCGCGCACGAAGGCGAAGCCGGGCGACAAGATGGAAGTCCTCTTCAAGCCGGACAACCTGCATCTCTTCGATGGTGAGACCGAACTCTCCATCCTCTGAGAAACCGAACCTCTAACCCCCTTCCCGCGTCGGGAAGGGGGAATTTTTATGTGTGAAACGTGCGGGAAGGGCGATCACGCCCGCACTCATTGCTCCGCTTCCTCCGGTGGCCGCACGGCCTTGAACATGACGAGCAGGAGGACATCGTAGATGCCCTTCAGCGCGCCGCCAATGACGAGCGGCCAGCCGAACACCGTGAGGTTGAGGAGGTAGCCGGAGAGAAGCGGGCTGGCGGCGGTGGCGAGGCTGCGCGGCACGGATGTCACGCTCGCCGCCGCCGGGCGCTCCGCCGGGGTGACAACCGCCATCACATATGAGTTGCGCGTCGGCACGTCCATCTGCGAGAGCGCGCTGCGGGCGAGCAGCAGGGCGATGGCAAGCGGCAGATTTGGCATAAACGGGACGAGGATCAGGAAGAGATTGGATGGCAGGTGCGTGAAGACCATCGTATTGACGAGGCCAATCCGGTTCGCAAGCCAGACGGCGACCGGGAACGACCCGGCGGAGAGGACGCCCGCCCAGAAGAAGATCGTCCCCGCCGTCGCCACCGAGAGATGGAAGCGCTGAAAGAGCCAGAGCGCGAGCAGCGACTGGACGACGAAGCCGCCGCCAAAGGAATCGAGGCTAAAGAGCGCGGCAAAAGTGTAGACCATTTTTTTCGATTCGCGCAGAGGCGCTTCCGGGATGTGCGTGCCCGGCTCAATCGCCGGTGAGAGCGTGCTGTAGAGGCAAAAGGCGATCACAGCGAGGAGCGCGTAGACGAGGAACATCCCTTCGAGCGCGCGGGTGAGTCCGAGGGCGGTATGCGCCGCGATGAATGCCGGTATCCCGGCGCAGAGCGCGCCACACGCCCCAACGAGCGACGCGACGAGGCTGTATCGCGCGAAGAGCGCCGTGCGACCTCGCGCGCCGACCGTCTGCGGCAGGAGCGATTGCTCCAGCGGGAGGAAGATACTGACATCGCCGGCGGAGGGGTTTAAGGTGCCGACGAAGGCGACGACCATCAGCGGCCAGAACGCGTGAACGACGGCGAAGCCGATGCCGGTGGCGATCATCAAGAGCGCGGCGCCGAAGAGCAGTCTCCGCCGCTTTAACCGGTAGGCAATCAGTCCGACGAGCAACGTCAGCGCGGCGGAGCCGACGAGCGTCGCCGTCGTCACCGCGCCGATGCGAAGATTACTTAAGCCAATCATCGTCAGATAGACGGGCAGCAGCACGCTGATAAAGCCATCACCGAAGGCGCGCACCGCGCGCGACGCGATCAGAACGGCAGCATCGTGCGTCGTGCCGACGGGTAGCGCAGTCCAGCGCCGCCGCGGAGGAGGCGCTTCGGCAATCGTCATCGTGGCGTGCCGCATCGTGCTGTCCGCGCCAATTGTGGCATGCGGCTACGCCAAGTAGGTGTGGAACCACTGCACGGCGCGCGTCCACGCGTCGGTGGCGGCGCTGGCATTGTAGCTGGGGCGCGTGTCGTTCAGAAAGGCATGGCCCGCGCCGGGGTAGATGACCATATCGAACGTCTTCTCCTGCCGGTCCATCTCCGCCTCCAGGCCGTTGTATTGCTCCGGCGGGATACCGGCGTCATCTTCGCCATAGACGGCGAGCACCGGCGCTCTGATGCCGCTGACGAACTCCGGCGTCGGCTGCACGCCACCACCGTAGAACGCGACCGCCGCGCCGATCCGCTCGTCGCCGGTGGATGCGGCGTTCAGGGAGAGCCGTCCGCCCATGCAGAAGCCAATCACGCCAACAGATTTCGGCTCAACGCCCGGCAGATCGCTGAGATAGCCGATCGCGCCGCCGATTTCACGCAGGGCGATCGGCATGTTCATCGCCATCAGCAGCTTGCGTGCGTCGTCCGGCTCCGTCGTCACTTGCCCGTGGTAGAGATCGGGCGCGAGGGCGACGAACCCCTCCCCGGCGAACCGCTCGGCGAGGTCCTTGATATGCGCGTCCAGCCCCCACCACTCCTGGATGACGACGACCGCCGGGAATGGCCCGTCGCCCACCGGTCGGGCGAGGTAACCGGTCGCCGTATCACCGTTCGAGGCGAAGGAGACATTCTCGGTGCGGATGCCTGATGTTGCCATGCGGGTATCTCCTTGAACGAGAGGTCGGGAGACAAACGTCCGTCCGACGATGCAAGATTGATGACGCATATCCTACTACGATCGCTGCGAATGAGGTATTGCCTCGCATTTTCCTTGCTCCTCGCCTCCTTGCTTCTGCTCCCTACTGTTGTATCGGCGGCGAGTGCGGTAGGATGCGTGGCATTGTCTGGCGGAAGGAAAGGGAGCGCCCTGCGTGGCCGGAAAATCTGCGACCCGCGATGCCCCCGTGCGAATGACCGTGCCTCCCTCACCGCTCAGTCCCTTCGTCGCGCTCCGTCACCGCGATTATTCGCTGCTGCTGATCGGGCGGTTCGTCTCGACGATCGGGCGACAGATGCAGACGGTCGCCATCGCCTATCAGGTCTACCAGTTCCACCACTCCACGCTCGATCTCGGCCTGATCGGTCTCTTTCGCATCGTGCCGGTGATCCTCTTCTCACTCGGCGGCGGCATGCTGGCGGACGTCGTGGACCGCCGCCGCTTGATGCTGCTCACGCAGCCATTGCTCATGTGCTATTCGGCGGCGCTCGCCCTGCTCACGGCGGCGGGCCTGGTGAATCTCGGCGTCATCTATGGCTTCACGTTCCTCGCCGCCGCGACGGGCGCGCTGGATATGCCCGCCCGGACGGCAATCATCCCCGCGCTGGTTCCGCGCGCGCATCTGCCGAATGCGCTCTCCTGGAACATCACCGTCATGCAAGTGGCGACCATCGCCGGCCCGGCCCTCGGCGGCATCGCCATCGGCGCAATCGGCCTCGCGGGGACGTACTCCTTCGACGCGGTCGGCTTTCTCGCGGTCATCATTTCGCTGCTGCTGATGCGGGCGCGGCTCGGAGCGGCATCGGTTGGTGGCGCGCGTGGCTGGACAGCGGCGGTGCAGGGCCTCGGTTTCATCCGCCGCAATAGCATCGTCGGGGCGGTGATGTCGGTGGACTTCTTCGCCACCTTCTGGGGCAGCGCGACGGTGCTCCTACCGGCCTTCGCGGACAAAATCCTCCACGTTGGCCCGACCGGTCTCGGCATCCTCTATTCCGCGCCCGCCATCGGTTCCGTGATCGGCGCGGTGGTGATGACGGGCCTCTCGAACCGCATACGTAAGCCGGGCCTCCCGCTCCTGATCGCGGTCGTGGCGTTCGGCCTCGCGACGGTCGGCTTCGGCCTCGCGCGTTCAATGCTGGCGGCGATCCTCTTCCTCGCTGCGACGGGGCTGACCGATACGGTGAGCATGACCCTCCGGCACCAGATCCTTCAACTCCTCACGCCGGATGCGCTGCGCGGGCGCGTCACCGCGGCGAATCAGGTCTTTGTGCAGGGTGGCCCACAATTCGGCCAGTTGGAAGCGGGCGCGGTCGCCGCGGGATTCGGCGTGCCCTTTTCGATTATCTCAGGAGGCGTTGCGTGCGTGTTGACCGTCATGCTGATTGGCTGGAAGGTGCCGGCCATCCGCCGCTACCGGATCGAGCAATGAACGAGGTGCATCTGCGGGAGGTGATGCCTGCGATCTGGCTCGCGGAACGCCCGCTCGATGCGGAGATGTCCGTCTGCGCGGCGATCATCCTCGGCAAGACGGTGAGCGCGGTCGTGGATACGCTCATCCGACCGGAGGATATGGCCCCCGTGCGCGATCTGCTCGACCGGCACGGGCAGCCGGTGTTGATCGTCAACACACACGCGGATTGGGATCATACCTGGGGCAACGCCGCCTTCCCGGACACACCGATCATCGCCCATCGCCTCTGCCGCGCGGCGATGCTCACCGCCGGGCAGCGCACACTGGCGGAGAAGCAGGCGGAGGAACCGGAGCGGTACCGCACTGTGACGATTGTGCCGCCGACGATCACCTTCACGGAGTTCATGGATATTGATCTCGGCGGTCTGACCCTCTCGATCCACCATCTCCCCGGCCACACGGCGGATGAAGCGGTCGTCCATCTGCCGGAAGCAGGCGTTCTTTTCGCGGGGGATGCGGCGGAATGGCCGATTCCGACCGCCTCTGATGGCCCAATCGGGCCGTGGGCGAACGGGCTGCACAGGTGGGCGGCGCGAGACGATGTGCGGACAGTCGTCCCCGCGCATGGGGCGGTGGGGGACGCGCAATTGCTGCGCGACAACGCCATCTACCTCGACGCGCTGCTCGCCGATCCCGATGTGCGCTGGGAGCCACCCGGCATCATGCCCTTCTATCAGGAAGCGCATCGCAAAAACGCCGCAATCGCCCGCCGCGAGCGGGATGCAGCGCGGCGCTAGAACGTGGAAAGTCGGTGGCGGCGGGCTTCCGGGTACCCTCTGGGTGGCATGCCGCTGCGACTATTGGCAGGCTGAAGGCGGCCACCAATATGATAGGTGCGCTAATCTGCCGCGTATTCGCCATCGAGGCCGAAGTCGTGGAGGCGCTGGGTGAGGTCGGTCAGTTCCAGTCCGAGCACATGCGCGGCGGCGACGCGATCCCCCTCGTGCTGTTTGAGGGCCTCGACGAGCAGTTCGCGCTCGACTTCGTTGAGCACTTGCGTGAGGGGCATGCGCTCGCGGACGCGCTGCGTAATATCAATCAGCCGCCCGCCCGCTTGCGGCGCGAACTGAATCTGCTCGGCGGTTACGAGGCCCCCCTGCGAGAGCACGATGCCGCGCTGGATCGTGTTTTCCAATTCGCGGATGTTGCCGGGCCAGAGATGAGTCATCAATTTGTCCATCGCATCCGGTGAAATGCGCGCCGAGCGGCCCGCGACGCCGTAGCGGTGCTTATGGAGAAAGTGCTGCACGAGGAGCGGCACATCCTCCATGTGCTCGCGCAGCGGCGGCACATGAATAGTGAGGACATGGAGACGGTAGAAGAGGTCCTCGCGGAACTTCCCCGCCGAAACTTCGTCCTCCAGCCGCCGGTTCGTCGCCGCGATGACGCGCACATCCACATGGATCGGCGCGGTCCCGCCGACGCGCTCGAACTCTTTCTCCTGAAGGACGCGCAGGAGTTTCGTCTGGGTGGAGAGCGTCAGTTCGCCAATCTCATCGAGAAAGATCGTGCCCCGGTTCGCCCGCTCGAAACTCCCCTTATGCTGATTCAGCGCGCCGGTGAACGACCCCTTCTCGTGGCCGAACAACTCGCTTTCGAGGAGCGATTCGGGGAGTGCCGCGCAGTTGACCTTCACCAGTGGGCCGGATGCGGAGAGCGAGTTCTTGTGCAGGACGTTGGCAATCAATTCCTTGCCCGCGCCCGTCTCGCCGGTAATCAGGACGGGGGCATCGGAGGCGGCCGCCCGCCCGATCATCTGGAAAATCCGCGCCATCTCCGGGCTGGAGCCGATGATCTCGTCCCGCAGCCGCTGATCGGCCTCGGCGGGATCGGCGGTCATCTGGGCTTCCTGCTCCTGCGTACTGAAGAAGGTCTTCACTTTCTGAACGACATTCTCGATGTCGAACGGCTTGTGCAGATAGTCGAACGCGCCAAGCATCGTCGCCTCGATGGCGACCGAGGCGGTCGTAAAGGCGGTCATCATAATGATCGGCAGTGTTTGGCCGCCGGAGGATTGGGCAATCTCACGGAGCGCTTCGATCCCGGTCATGTCGGGCATCTGCACATCGAGGAGGACGAGCGCGGGATGTTGCGGGCCATGATAGATGTCCAGCATCTCTCTGCCCGTCCGCGCTTCCACCACGTCGTACCCCTCGTCGGTCAGCAATTCGACGAGCAGGGTGCGGATATCTTCGGCATCGTCCGCGACGAGGATGCGACGATTCGCCGGATCGTAGGTGAAGGCGGGCACAGGCGCGTCGTCGCTGCGCGGTGCGTGCCCATTCACGTTCGGCTTGCGCGACGCGGCAGAGCCAGCGGCGCTCACTCGCCGTGCTGGTGGCCTGCTACCCATAGCGTGTACTCCCCTTCCCCCGGAACCGCACCAAAGCGCGCGTCACTGACGCGCGCTTATTGTACTCCTGTCCTCAGCACATGCAACGATGGCTCGAACAACTTCATCCCCATCCCCTCTCCATCGCTCTCAGGCCACGGAATGAATAGATTCGTCTGGCGAGAGAGAGGGGTGACTTGCCGCAATGCCGTGGCATTTCCCGAACCCCCGATCTTCAGCAAGTTGCTCCCCTCTCCTTTGCCCGCAGGTAAAGCAGAGGGGCCGGGGGTGAGGTTTGCATTAGCGCATTGTGGAGGGCAGCAGGCCAAGTTCGCCACGGTATTTCGCGACCGTCCGCCGCGCGATCTGGATACCGAGTTCCTTCAGTTTGTCGCAGATTTCGTCGTCCGTGAGCGGATATTCCTCGTGATCCACCAGTTCCTTGATGACATCTTTCACGCCGAGTGAGGCGGTGAAGAAATCCGAGAAGGGGATGACGCGCCGCTCCGGCAGGAGGACGTATTTGTTCGCCGTCGCGCGGCTCACCGTGGACTCGTGGACGCCGAGCGCCTGCGCGACCGCCGCACGCGTCAGCGGCTTCAGCTCGCGCACGCCGTAGCGGAGGAAATCTTCCTGCTCCTCGATGACGTACTGCGCGACTTGCTGCAACATCGCCCCACGCTGCCGGACGCCGTGGAGGAAGAGACGGGCGCGCGCCACACTCTCGCGGATATGCTGGCGCTCTTGCTCGGAAAGCCCCGCGAGCATCCCCCGGTCCGAGGCGAGAGCGGAATACGTTTCGTTGATCCGCAGCCGGTTCGATCCGCTCTCCGGCACAATCGCCATGAGCGCGCCCTCCCCGTCTTCGCGGATCAGGACATCGGGCGTGAGAAAGCCGGTCGCGGAAGTCTTCCGGCCGGCGCGGGTGGTGGGATTCTGCAAGGGGTGCGGCGTGAGATGGGCGCGAATGAAGGCGCGGGCCTCCTCGACCATCTCCGTCGTGACGCCGAGCGTGCCGGCGATATGCGCGAATCGCCCGGCGGCGAGATCGGGGAGATGCTCGGCGATGATCTGCTCGACCGTCTCCGCGATCACCATGCCGCCTTCGCGCAGCCCGCGCAGTTGCAACAGGAACGATTCGCGGTAATCGCGTGCCGCGACGCCGACGGGTACGATATCCTGCACGACCTGGAGCACCGAGAGCGCGATTTCCTCATCACATTCACAGGCGAGTGCGGTCTCCTCAAGGGTGGTATCGAGGATGCCACGGTCGTTGATATGGACGATCAGGAAGGCCGCAATGCGGATCTGCTCATCGGGGAGCATCGTGCCGACATCGGCCAGCCATTGCCGCCGCAGATCTTCCTCGGAGGCGACGGCGGTGAACGGATCGTAGGCGTCGTCATCGCCATCGTTGCGGCGGGGCGAGGCGGTATACCATTGATCGGCGAACTCCTCGTAACTCTCGCGCACCGGTGTTTCCTGGGGGCGATTGTGGCACATCGCGCACCAACCGTTATGCAGCGCTTCGCCGCAAATCGGGCACTGGCGAGTCTCGTCGCCAGTCGGGGAGTCGAAATCGAGTTCAAGGGCGGGATTTTTCATGATCTCCGCGCGCATCGCCGCCTGGAGTTCGGCGCGCGAGAGGAGTAATACCTGGTTTGCTTCGATGAGAACGGGAGAAATCCATTGACGTTGCTCGTGCGTGAAGTCCATCGAATGGTTTAACCCAACCATCAGCCCCTGCTCCCTCTCGTTATACCGGTGTGCGTTTCGTCGCCATACGGAATGCACCGCAAAAAACAGTATAGCAGGAATCGTGCCAAGGCGATTCCCTTGCCATACTTAGCATGGTACACTTTATGCGATTGCGGTTGTTTCAGTTTGGGGGCTGTGTCGAACCGTCCAATGGGGTCAGGATGATGCGGCGCTGGCTGGGCGTGTGCCCAAGCGATCCTCGACCGTTGCCAGAAGATCGAACAGGTTGAATGGCTTGCGAATAAAGGTGAGACAACGACGCTGGAATTCCGCACGTTTGTCATTCGCGGTGATGAAGAGCACCGGCGTATGCTTCGTTCGCGCATGCTGACGCATCGCGTCGTACACCTCGATACCATTCGCGCCGGGGAGTTGATAATCGAGGATGACCAGCTTGACAGATTGTTCGGCGAGGAAACGGATCGCGTCCTTGCCATTATGCAGCACAAATGGCTGGGCGCTGGTCTCTTCCCGCAACGCATCCGCGATCAGGGAGGCGATGAATTCATCATCCTCCACGATCAGAACCGACGGCGGGCTTTGCATCTGCACCATCACTATCGATCCAATACTCGCGTCATTCACCATAGCGCAAAGATACTAAGGGGCCTTCGCACTTGCGATTCATGTGAGCAAGAGTTATGCCAACCGGGGGTGAGGTTTGACAGTAGACAAGATCGGAGCGTAAGGTTGCACCGTTCTCAAGCCGCCTCTCCATCATCACGCAGTATGTGATGATTTACCGCGCCACCATACCCGATGAAGGCAGGGATCCGATGATTGCACCACGAACTCGCTCGCGTTTCGGGTGGGTAGTTTCCGGTTGGCCACTCGCTTTTTGCTATGGAGCCGCGCTCGCTGCCGTGCTCGTGACGACGGGGTTGATCGCGCTCATCAATAGTGATTGGGCCATCTTCGACCCGATCACCATTGAGAACCCCGGCACCGTCTATATCGCGACGGTTACGCTCGTCGCGATGCTCATCGGCGCTGGCCCGGCGCTCGTGACGGCGGTAGCCTCCATGCTCATGGTCTTTCTCGCCTATGCCAAATACGAGAGTGTCGAGCGGTCAATCGTGCTCATCGGGACGATGCTGATTATTATCGGGCTAGCGGCGTGGCAACGCCGCGCACGGGATGCGGCGGAGCGCACGCAGGCGAAGTTCGAGGCCATCCTGGAGAGTATGAGCGATGCGGTGATGGTCGTGGACGCAGCGGGCCGCTCCACCGATGTCAACCATGCGGCAATTGCGATGCTCGGCGCGGCGGATCGTGCGGACGCGCTGACGAAACTCACCGATCGCCGTACGGACGATACCCCCGCGACCGACGAGTATGCGATGCTGGAACGCGTGCTGGCTGGCGAGGAGACCACGCAGCAAGATGTCCTGATTCCTGACGCGCCGGGTGGCCCCCGCATCGTCAGCGCGGTCGCCAGCCCGATGCGCGACGCGCGCGGCCGGATAATCGGCGCGGTGAGTGTGAGCCGCGACATGACCGACCGGCTCGCTCAGACGCGAGAACGCGAATCGCTGTTGCGCCGGATCGAGCAGGAGCAGCAGTTCACCGCACAGGTACTCGCCGATGTCCCGGTGGGGATCGCCGTGGTGCGGGCGGATGATTTCACGGTCCTCTCCTTCAATAACGAGTATGATGCCTCCATCCGCAACGCGCCGGGGAGCCAGCCGCTGATCGTTGGGCAGTCCCTGCTCGATGCGATGCCCGCCGCCTCCCACGATGCCGCAACCGCGCTCCTTTCGCGCGCGCGGGATGCGCAGACGACGATCCACCGCCCGGCGTACGCCGCCGCGGTTGCCCCCGATCAGTTCTACGACGGCACAATTCAGCCCCTTCATCTGGGCGACGGGACGCCCGCCCTCTTAATCACCGCGATCAACGTCACCGAGCGATTGGAGCGGGAGCGAGAGGGGGAGCGTTTGCAGACACTCCTTGAGGAGCGCCGCCAGTTCACGCAGGCAATCTTCGATGTCGTGCCGGTTTGCCTCGCCGTGGTGGATACCGATGCAATGGTCTTCAGCGCCGCCAACCCCGCATTCATCGAGGCAACGCCGGAATCGTATCGTAATCTCGGTGTCAGTGGGCATGCCCTCGCGACCGTTCTCCCGCACACCGTGGAGAACGGGTTCGTCAACCAGTTGCGGCATACCGGCCGCACGGGAGAACGATTTGAGGCGTCCGCGACCCGGTATGAGCACCCGACACGCGGCGCCACCTTCTGGAATGAAACGATGATCCCGCTCACCACAAGCGACCCCGGCGCGCATCATGTGCTCTATATCGCAGCGGATGTCACGAAGGAGGTCGAAGCCCAACGGCGGATCGTCGCGCTCGCGCGCGAGGCGGCGCAGCGGGCCGCCGAATTGGAGGCGATCATCACCAATATGCCGGACGGCGTCGGGCTCTACGGAGCGAACGGCCAGCTCCTCCAGATGAATCTGGCCGGGCGCGCGATCTCCGGCGAAGACCCCTCACCGGATGACTCCCTCCCGGAGGTCGTGGAACGCTTCGATTTGCGTTACTCCGATGGGCGGGTAATCCCGCTCGATGATCTGCCGCTGCCGCGCGCATTACGTGGCGAGACGGTCTCCGGCTACGAGTTCATTAGCCATACGCGGTATGGGGCCCGCACGATTCTGGCGAGTAGCGCGCCGATCCGCGATGCGTCGGGCGAGATCACGAGCGCGGTCGTCGTCTTCAGCGACATCAGCGAGCGGCGAGCGGCCGAGGAGCAGCGCGAGCAGTTACTCCGCGAGGTTGACGCGCGGCGTCGCTTCGTGCAAACCGTGGTCGAGAGCACGCCTGTCGGCATCGCGGCCTTTGGGGTGGATGCGGACTTCACCGTGCGGATGGCGAACGATCAGTACCTGCAATTGCTGGATCCATCGTGGCGCGACACGGGCATTACGGGTCATGGGGTGCGCGAGGTCGTCCCCGATGCGGACGCGGCGGGTCTCATCGCACTCGCGCAACAGGTGATCGAGCGGGGCGAGTCAATCATGCTGCGCGAGTTTGAATTCAACGGCTTCGCGCGTGGGGCGGGATACTTCGATGCGAGTATCGTGCCGCTGCGGGAATCGGGGGCACACGTCACCGGCGTACTCACCGTCGTCGCCGATGTGACGGAGCGCGTCGAATCGCGCCACCGGATCGAGGAACTGGCATGGGACGCGGCTCAGCGGGCGAGCGAATTGGAGACGGTGATCGCCTCCATCGCGGATGGCGTGATGATGACGGATGCGGAGGGCCGCATCATCCTCGAAAATGACGCCGCCCGCCGGTTGACCGGGCGGACGCAATCGGCGGTCTCCCTCGGTCTCGAAGCGCAGATAGCGGTGTATGCGTTGCGCGCGCCGGACGGCACGCCGATCCCGCCCGCTGAATTGCCGCTTGGCCGCGCGGTGCGGGGTGAAACGGTGGCGGAGCAGGTATTGATCGTGCGCCGGGCAGACACGGGGGAGGATCGCTTCCTGATGTGTTCGAGCGCACCTGTACGCGCCGGAGGCGACGCAATCACCGGCGCGGTCGCCGTCTTCCGGGACATCACGGAGATGAAGCAAATAGATCAGATGAAAGATGATTTTGTCTCGATCGCCGCGCACGAACTACGCACGCCACTGACCGCGATCAAGGGCTACGCGGAGTTGCTGGAACGGCGGTTGAGTATGCAGCAAGGGCGCGAAAGCGACCAGCGATCGCTCGGCGTGATCCGCAAGCAGACGGAACGACTCGCCAGCCTGGTCAATGAGATGCTCGACGTGTCGCGCATCGAGGGAGGGAGGCTGCAACTCAACGCCGAACCCTTCGACCTCTCCGCTCTCATCAGCGAAGTGGTGAGCAATATGCGCGTCTCCAGTGAGACACATCTCCTTTCGCTCGCTGCTGTGCCGGGAATCGAGGTGAACGGGGATGCCGCGCGGATCGAGCAGGTGCTCCTCAACCTCATCACAAACGCAATCACCTATTCACCGGAGGGTGGCGAAGTGGATGTGCGCGTCTGGACGGAAGAGAACGCCGCGCTCGTCTCCATCCGTGACCAGGGGGTTGGTATCGCGTCCGACGAATTGCCGCAACTTTTCGACCGGTTCTACCGCGCGCCGCGCGCCGGCGTGATGCGTTCCGGTGGGATGGGGCTGGGGCTCTATATCTGTCGGGAAATCGTCGCTCGGCACGGCGGAACGATCCGGGCTGAGAGCGTCGAGGGTATGGGCAGCACCTTCACCTTTTCGTTGCCCCTCGCGGAGAAGGGAAAAGGGTCGAGGACTGAGGACTGAGGGGAACACTTGGCTCCCACTCAGTCCTCAGTCCTCGGCCCTCAGTCCTTCGTTAGGATGCGGCGGCGGAGCGGCCCTGGACTCGCCCGTTGGAAGAGGCCAGGGAGGCTGTTTCGCGCGCGTCGCGCTGGGCACGATCGAAGCCGACATGCTCGCCGTGGGTCCGGCCCCAGTCGGCCATCGCGTCAACGATCGGCCGGAGGGTGCGCCCGTCGTCGGTCAGACTATACTCGACGCGCGGCGGGATCTCGGGAAAAAGCGTCCGGGTAACGAGGCCGCGCTCTTCCAGTTCGCGCAGGCGTGCGATCAGCATCTTCGGGCTGACACCGCCGAGCGACTGCTGCAACTGGCCGAAGCGGCGCGTCCCCTCAAAGAGATCGCGCAAGATCTGGACGGTCCATTTGCCACCGATCACTTCGAGGGTGCGCTCGACCGCCCGGGCGGAAATGGATGGGCCGGACGGTGCGGTAGTATTCTTCGCTGTTCGTGGCATTGAGACTCCTCCTGAGCATACATCGTGTCGGTACTGTCTTTGCTATCGTTCCAAAATACGCTCTCCGATGTGGCAGCAGCGTTCATGTGTCATACGGTTTCCCGCAAGATAGATGCCATGCCTGCACATGCTAGCAAATCGAGAGTAGGGCTTTCGACCCTCCCGGCGCGGAAGAATCTAATCAGCAGCGGCGCTTGGCTCGTTCATCGGCCGGCCTTCTTCGCCGAATTGCTGGAGATAGGAGCGGATCGCGAGCGCTGCCGCCGCTCCCTCGCCCGCCGCCGATGCGACCTGCTTCGTGCTTCCCACGCGGGCATCGCCCGCCGCGAATAGGCCGGGCATCGTCGTTTGCAACCCCGCATCCGTGACGATAAAACCGCGCTCATCGAGCGTCACGATCCCCCGGAGGAAAGCCGTATTCGGCTGCAACCCGATGAAGACGAAGACGCCCGCCGGATGGGCGGTCTCGGTTGCACCGGAGGCAGTGTCCCGGATACGGACGGCGGTGAGGTGATTATGCGCCCCTTCAAATCCCTCAACGATTGTATGCGGACGCACGCTGATCCGATCGCACTCCGCGACTTTCTCCCGCACGACGGCGCTGGCGCTCAGGCCGTCGCCACGAACGAGGATCGTCACTCGGCGGGCGAACCGCGTGAGGAAGAGTGATTCCTCACCCGCACTGTTGCCGCCACCGATCACGAAGACATCCTGATCGCGATAGAACGGCCCGTCGCACGTCGCGCAGAAGTGAATGCCCGCGCCGAGAAAACCATCCTCGCCCGGCACGCCGAGCCGGCGATATGTGCTGCCGGGTGCAAGGAGGACGGCGTTCGCGGTGAGAGTCGTGCCGTCCGCCAGTTCGAGGCAGCGGTATGGGCCGTCCGCGCCGATGCCGGTCACTTCCTGCGCGGAGAGCAGCTCGACGCCGAACCGCCGCGCGTGAGCGACGAGCCGGGTGCGAAACTCCTCTCCTGTTACGCCATCGGGAAAACCGGGATAGTTATCCAGGCGCTCGGTGATCGCCGCCTGGCCGCCGAGGCTGGATCGCTCGACAACAAGGGTCGAGATGCCCTCGCGCGCGGCGTAGATCGCGGCGGTGATCCCCGCCGGGCCACCACCCACGACGATGAGATCGTAGAAATGGTGCATGGCGCGTGTTTGCAGGCCGAGTTTCGCGGCCAGTTCGGCGTTCGTCGGCTCGACGAGGATGCTCTGATCGGCAAAGAGGATGACGGGAATGCTGTGCTTGCCGTCATTCAACTCCTCGATACGGCGCACGCCTTCGGGGCTAATATCGACGTCCACCCATTGATAGGGGACGCGGTGCTCGCCGAGGAACTGCTTGGCACGGCGGCAATCGGGGCACCACGGCGCGCCATAGACGGTCAGGTTCGCATCGCTCGTACTCATGCTCATTCCCCTCTCAGGTTTGTTTGCCCCATCGTCGTGGGGCGCAATCCATCGTATCATTCTCCTCGGGCGATAGCGCCCGGTCTTGCCCAGTATCATGCGGGGCGATGACGTGCGCATGACCCATCCCTTGCGATCTGCTTTCTCTCCGACCGCCACTACGAAACGAGGGGATTCACTGCGTGACGCCACGATTACCGACCGATCCTCCCCCCGACCACGAGGCGCCTCCGCATCCCGACCTTTCGTGGTTCCTGCGCCGCGAGCTGATCACGATCCCGCTCATTATCGTCATTGTCGGTACGCTCCTCGTCTTCGGCATCAGCCCGGCGACGCTCCTGTTCGTCATGTTGCTGACAATTGTCGTGCTCGGGTTCGTTTGGGGCGGCACGCCGGGGAGCGGTGAGTAACGCGGTCGCGAACCCAATAGATGCCGCGCTCCTGGCGATTTTCCACAGTACGGGTCACTTTTCGCTACCGAACGGATAGTTATTCGTTGTACTTTGTGCAAGGATGAGGGCCTTGTGGGGTGAGGCGCGACGAGGAGTGGACATCGTGGGGCCATTGATGCGGGATCGGACGCGCGCGGGCGCGTCGTTCGGTTTGCTTGTGCTGCTGCTTCCCTTGTTGTGCGCGGTCATGACGGTCCGCGCCGCCGCTCCTGTGCTCTTTGATCCGATTTTCCAGCCCTTCGCAAGCAGCATCGGGGTGGACATTCTCGGCCTGCCGATATCGCCGGTCATCACGCGGGACGGCATGCGTTACCAGTACACCGAGCGCACCCGCCTCGAAGTGCCGGTGGCGGGTGGCCCCGTCCAGTTGAGTCGCGCCGGGGCGATCCTCTCCGCCGGGCGCGATTTCACGCAGTTAGCGTCGAGCAGCGTCAATCCGCAGACACTGTATTTCCCCCAGACGAATCATAGCCTCGCCTATGGCTTTCGCCTCTACTGGGAGCAGCATGGCGGTCTCACGGTCTTCGGCCTGCCAATCTCCGAGGAGTTCCCGGAGTTCAATCCGGCGGATGGCAAGACCTACGATGTTCAGTACTTCGAGCGTGCCAAGTTCGAGCGGCATCCCGAGTTCGCCGGGACGCCCAATGAGATCCAATTGGGCCTTCTCGGCGTGCAACTCTATCAGTTCTTCGAGGGTGTCGGGATGCCGGGCGCGACCACGCCGACGCCGGGCCTGAAGGCGCCATTTAACCCGGACATCGGCCTCGTCACTGAATTTACGAACCAGCCGCGCGACCGCCTCCTGAAGATGGTCGGCGATCTCGGCGTGCATTGGGTGCGGCAGCCGGTGCAGTGGTTCGCGTTGGAACCGACGCCCGGCGTCTATGATTTCGGTGGCCTCGGCCTCCTTCTCGACGATCTCAAGATTCAGGGTGTCAATGTGCTCCTGACGGTCTCGGGTAGCCCGAAGTGGGAGACGCCGACCGGCGACAATGGCGCGCCGCGCGATCCGGCCGATTTTGCGCGGTTCATGTCCGCGCTCGCGACGCGGTTCGCGGGGCGTGTGGGCGCGTATGAAGTCTGGAATGAGCCGAATCTCGCGCTCGAATGGGGGCCGCGCGTTGATCCGAACGCCTACGTGGAGATGCTGAAGGCGGTCGCTCCGGCGATTCGCGCGGCGGACCCGCATGCGATCATCGTCGCCGCCGCGCTCGGCCCGACCGGATACAACGATCCGAAGATCGGCATAGATGACGTGCGCTACCTGGAGCAGTTGGAGGCGTACCAGAACGGTGTCTATCGCTATATGGCGGATGTGCAAGGTTCACACCCGTACGGCTATCGCAGCGCGCCGGACCTCCTCTGGCCGGAGAAGCCGAACACCGGGGAATACACGACTCATCCCTCGTTCTACTTCCGCCGCATCGAGCAGCAACGACTGGCGATGATCCGGGCGGGTGATGGGGGCCGGGCAATGTGGGTCACGGAATTCGGCTGGGGAAGCGGTAACTTCCCCGAATTCTCCGATGTCTCGGAGGATACGCGCGCGGCATGGATCACCCAGGCCGTCCAGCAGGCCCGCGCGCGCTATCCCTGGATCGGTGCGATGTTCGTCTGGAACCTTAACTGGAGCGTGTTCAGCCCGCCCGATACCTCATGGGGCTACTTCAGCCTCATCAACCCGGATTACAGCCCGCGCCCCGCCTACAACGCCGTCAAATACCTCCCGAAATAGCGGAGACAAACCAACTACTCGCGTTTCAACCATCCAGCCAATGATCGAGCGGCTTCGCGAGGAGCATCGTGCGTGTCGTGCCATCCCGGTGGACGAAGCCCGCTTCTTCGAGGGCGTGAAGCACCGCCGCGCCGAGTGCGCCGCCGAGATGGGGGCGGCGTTCCGTCCAGTCGAGACAGCCAAAGGCATACATCCGGCGGGCCTGTTTTGCCTGATCGAGATTCACGCCACGGGCGCGGAGCGCCGCTTCGCCCGTCGGCGTGAGGCGATAGCGCGGCCGCGGCCCTTCCTCGGTCGTCAGCCACCCGCGTTCCACGAAGGCATCGAGCAACTGGACGCCTGTGACCCCGGCGAGATGGTCATAGCAGGTGCGAGCATGGCGGATCGGCAGATCGCGCTGGATGGCGCGTGCCGCTTGCGCGCTTCGTTTCGGTGGGTGCATCGTCGCCGACATGGATCCTCCTAACGCGGTAAACATCGCGTGGATGCGCTCCGCGTCCACATGGTAGGTGCGCTGGCGGCCAAGAGTCGCCGCCTCCACCAACCCGGCGCGGCGGAGTAAGGCGAGATGCGTCGAGATACGCGGCTGCGCGAGGTCAAGACGCGCGGCGAGATCGTTCACGGTCGCGTCCCCCGCACAGAGGATCGCGAGCAGGCGCAGCCGCGTCTCGTCGGAAAGCGCCTGGGCGGATTGTGCGACCGTTTGCATCTCATTCATCTCAATTGTAGTATATGTCGCGTGGATCTTAGATGCAAGAGAGGAGAAGGAAATGGTTGGTGAAGGCGCGCGGTTCGCGGTCGTGCTGGAGCGGATCGCGCGGGATGTGATGACGCAACTCGATGGGCTGCCGGACGATCTGCTCAACCGGCCCGTCCCGCTGCCGGACGCGAACACGCTCTACGCGATCGCGACGCATCTCGCCGGTTCGACGGAGTTCTGGGCTGTGCAGATGGCGAGTGGCCGCGATGTCGGGCGGCACCGGCAGGCCGAGTTCCGCGCGATCGGCGACGGCCCCGCGTTGATCGCCCGCTACGAGCGGTTAATCGCCGCTGTTCACGACGCGCTCGATACGCTCTCTGATACCGCGCTGGACGGCATTCCCCCGCAGCCGCCCGCCGAATACCGCAGTACCGGCGGCCTCGGTGAGACGCTGACGCTCCGCGATTGCCTGCTGCACGCCATCGAGCATGGCGCGCTCCATCAGGGGCATATTCAGATCACGCGCCAGTTGATGGTGGACGGTCAGTAGCGGCGGCAAAGCAATGGCAGACATAATTGTTCCTATCCGCCGTGGCGGGGTTGCCCCGACGGAAACCGCCGTCTTCGTGCAGGTGGGTCAACTCGGCTTGTAGTGGTCGTATTCCATATGCCGTGCGGTTTTGGCGGCGATCTCCGCGCCCTTGAGGCGGCCGACGACATAGAGGGCCATATCAATGCCCGCCGAAACGCCCGCGCTCGTCACGATCTCACCCTCGTCCACGAAG
>JAICJW010000407.1 GCA_025928215.1 Chloroflexia bacterium
CCTGCCGTCGCTGCGCGCGGTCTACGTCGGATTCAGCGACGGGAGCATGGTGCTGACTCCCCGCATCGGGGAAGAGTTCGTCGAGTGGCAGTCACCGACCGGGGGCGATGCGACTCTGGGGCTGGTGGATTTCTCGATCTTTCCGCACTTGGATCACGCGATGCTGCCGGAGAACACCATGGCCGACGCGGAACGCTGGGCGGCCGCTATCGCGGGCCCGGCGTACGCGATCGACGACGAGACCGCCATCAAAGTGGTTGACGGCACGGTCGAAGTCGTCTCCGAGGGACACTGGAAGCTGTTTGCCCCCTGACATCAATCGGCACCGCATTTGTGCGAGCGCAAGCGACCGACCAGAGAACATGATCCGATCATTCGCCAGTCTGACTGCAAATAGATGCCGGGGTAGGTCGTGGCAAGGTTTGTAACGTCATTTATGTGGGGGCTTCATCGGTGCGAAGGCGGTGACGGATGCGCGCGATCTCGTCGCTGGTGATGCCGATAGCGCGGAGGTAGGAAACGGTGCCGCCATACGCGCGTTCGATATGCGCGAGGGTGGCGTCCATCGTCTCCGAAACTGCTGAGAAACTGAGCGCATAGTCCGTGCTGATCGTCGCGGCGGGCAGTCCGGCGACGCCGAGGAGCAGGGCAACGATCAGGCCCGTGCGATCCCGCCCCGCGTGGCAGTGGACGACGATCCCACCGTCCGGCGCATCCGCGACGGCGCGCACGATCGCGGCGATCTGGGTTTGATGGGTGGAGAGATAGGCGGCATTCATCGCCGCCGTAGCGGAAAGCCCCGCCTCCTTGTGCGCGGTGACGGCTTTGCCGGTCGTCCGGTCGTTCGGATCGAGCGGGAAAGCGTGGGTGATGATCGTCGCGTGTTCGGTGAACGGGCTTGGCTCGTCGCGCACCTCGACGGGGAGGCGCAAATCAATGATCGTGCGGACGCCGTACGCTTCAAGCGCGGCGCGCCCCTGCGCATTCAGGCGACCGACGGAATCCGCGCGGATCAGCACGCCCCGGCGGATCGTCGCGCCGTCGTCGGTTGCAAAGCCACCGAGATCGCGCACGTTATAGCACGTATCCCAGCGGAGGGGGCGGCCCGGCACCGGCTCCGTCATCCGGCGATGATCTCAACGGGCGTGCCGACGTTCGCCCAATCCCAGAGCCAGCCGGCGAAATCCGTTGGTAGGTTGACGCAGCCGTGCGACATCTGATGCCCCCAGTTATGGTGCCAGTATGTGCCGTGGAGAGAATAGCCCTCTCCCCACGAGAGTTGGTCGTTGCCGAAGTATTGGACATACGGCACATTCGGCAGGTCGTAGCCGGGGCCGATCATCTCCTGCGAAAGGAAACGTTGCTGCACCCAGTATGACCCAACGGGAGTCGGATGGGCATCGGTCCCCGTCGAGACATCGAGGTCCTGCACGATGTTCATCCCGTCGTAGGCCCAGAGATGTTGCTGAGCGAGGTTGACGAGCACCCAATGCCCCTGATGTGGCGTGACGCCCTGAATATCGTGGATCGGCGCCTCACCGATCTGATCCGCGCCATCCGGCGCAGTAACGCTCGGGTCGGCCGGGCCGTGACCGAGGATGCCGAGCTGGGTGACGCGGGCGACGTCGTTGGCGGTGGGATCGAGTTCCAACTGGCCATACTGGAAATATTGCGTGGTCGCGCCGTCCTCGGTCAATTCCTCCGAGATCGGATCGCCGAGGAGCGCCTTTTTCTTCGCCCAGAGCGTATAAAAGCCATTGGCGACCCAGTGGCCGGTCGTTGTGACGAATGCCGAGTCGGTGGGCGCAGGGCCGGGCGTTTTGACGCGTGATTTGAAGGCGTCGGTGCCGAGCAGGGAATGGAATTGCGCCGCTTCCCGGCCAATGGCGGCGAGTTCCGGCGTGCCGGTCGCTCGCTGGAAGATCCGGCCCGCCGCGTACCATTGCTCGGTGACGCCGTTCGTGGTCGTCGCCTCGTTCAGCGGCCAACCGAGGCCGTCCGCGCCGCCGGTTTGCTCCCATAAGGGGCGGAAGGCGGCGGGAATCGTGTGCCCCGTTGGGCGGGCGTAGAGAGGCGGCGGCGGGGCGCTCGCCGTGAACGCGGCGGGCAGCAGTGCGGCGATAACGATCAGGCCAACCAGTAGATGAAGCAACGAGCGAAGCCCCCGGGACCCGTGCATGCGTGTACTCCTTCGTGGCCGTCCAAGCGGGCGGCGGTGCGGAACGACAGAGGGGAGCGGTGTCCGTACTGGATCGTCTGTGGATGGGACAGGGATGCGCCAAACGCGCGACGTTTCGCTCATAAGAACGAACGATCATCGCGTCTGGTTGCGCATTTGCCAATAATTTGGCGCGATCTATGTTCTCCGATCCCGCCGCACTTGCACCATCCGCCCTTCGTATTGCATAATCCGTGCGAACGACGCCGGAGAACGCAGTAGCGGGTCTCCCGTCCTTTCAGCGAGCAGGCGGCTGGTGCGAGCCTGTGGGACGTGGCCCTGCGAATTACCTCTCCGGTCCGGCGGAATGCCGGAGAACCGTCGGTCGGTTGCCCCCGGTACCGGGCCGCACCTGTGTTAGCAGGCGCTGAGGTGGGCGTGGTGACGCGCCCGCGCGCGAAGGTGGTACCGCGACGATCCGTCGCCCTTCTGGGGGCGGCGTTTTTGTGTTCGGAGACGGGGAGAAATGCGGGAAGGTAGAAAGGTAGGGGCGCATAGTATGCGCCCAAAGGAGGGCAGGCGATGAGCGCGGTGGCGACGACAACGAATGTGCTGGACACTCTCACCGAGCGGGGCTTTGTCAATCAGGTGTCAGATCTGGAAGGGTTGCGGCGGGCGACTGCGCGGCCGATCACGCTTTACTGCGGCTTCGACCCGACCTCCGACAGCCTGCATATCGGCCATCTCGTGCAGGTTATGGCCCTTGCGCACTTCCAGCAGCACGGGCATCGCCCGATCGCGCTCGTTGGTGGCGGCACGACGATGGTTGGCGACCCGACCGGGCGGGCGACGGGCCGGGCGATCATGACGAAGGAGGCAATCGCCGCCAATGCCGCGAAGATCAAGGAGCAACTGAGCCACTACCTCGATTTCTCGGCGGGCAAGGCGATCATGCTCGACAATGCGGCGTGGCTGACGAAACTGAACTACATTGACTTCCTGCGGGACATCGGGAGGCATTTCTCCGTCAATCAGATGCTGGCGATGGAGACCTACAAGACGCGGCTGGAGACAGGCTTGTCCTTTCTGGAGTTCAATTACCTGCTCTTGCAGTCGTACGACTTTCTTCATATGTACCGGGAGGATGGCTGCATTCTGGAGATTGGCGGCGGCGATCAGTGGAGCAACTGCCTCGGCGGGATGGACCTGATTCGCAAGGCGGACGGCGGCGAGGCGTTCGTGATGACGACGCCGCTCATCACCGATGCCGCCGGGCAGAAGATGGGGAAGTCCACCGGCAATGCCCTCTCGCTCAACCCCAATTACATGAGTCCGTACGACTACTACCAGTTCTGGATCAATGTGGAAGATGCGCTCGTCGAACGGTTCCTCGCCTTCTTCACCTTCCTGCCGATGGACGAGGTGCGGCGGCTCGGTCAACGGGAAGGGGCCGAACTGCGGCGGGCGAAGGAGACGCTCGCCTTCGAGGCGACGAAACTAACCCACGGTGAGGAAGCGGCGCGAGAGGCGCAGGCAGCCTCCCGCGCCCTCTTCTCCGGCGCGGGCACACTGGAAACCGCCCCGACGACGGTCATTCCGGCGGTGGACTTCGTGGTGGGCCTCTCCGTGGCTGATCTCTTTACGCGGGCGGGGCTGGCGACGGGCCGGGGTGATGCGCGGCGGCTGGCGACGCAGGGCGGCG
>JAICJW010000120.1 GCA_025928215.1 Chloroflexia bacterium
CCAGCGTACCCACCGGTTGCCGCCATCAGTCGAGCGCCAGACGGTCCGTGCAGCCACGCCGGGAGCCTGTGCGGGCCGCACCGTGCCAGCATACAGCGTCCGGTTGCGCGCATAGCCGGGGGAGCAGGCGAGCGCGACGACGGTTCCGTTATCGTCCGGCGTATTGAGCGCCCGCCATTGCGTGCCGCCGTCGTCCGACGCGATCAGGTGGCCATCCAGTGTTGCCGCGAATAGCGGCGACGGCCCGTTTTCCGCCGCCATCCCGGCGACGACGATCCCCGTCGCGGACTCAGCCTCCGGTGCGGGAGGATCCCAATACATCCCCCCATCGCGGCTGCAATACACGCCCGCATCCGTGGCGGCAACGATGCGGCGGTCGCCATGCGAATCGGATGAAAGTGCCACTCCGTAGACCGCCGCATCGGTGAGATCGCCCCCGGCGATGCTCCAGGAGTGGCCGCCATCGCGCGAGATGCGGAGGCTGGCTTCCGGCCCGGCGACCACGAGGGTCCGGTCCCGATTATCGTCGAAGGTTGGCGAGGCAACGAGCGTGGTCAGGAAGGTCGCGCGCAGCCCCGCAGTGGCTGGGATCCACCGCACGCCACGCGCGGCGATGGGGAGGCGTGCCGCGCCGTCCCGGTAGAGGCCGGCCACCAGCGTCTCCCCGTCACCCTCCGGGACAAAGGCGAGCGCGAGCACCGGTGGCAACGCCTCGCCGGTCAGATGCCACGTCGCGCCGCCGTCATGCGAGAGCGCGACCCCGCGATCCGTCGCCACGGCAATGAGGCGCAGTACCGCACCGTACGGCGAGAACGCAATCGCGCCGATGCCGCCTGCGGGCAGGCCCGGCACACGATCCCAGGTTGCGCCGCCATCATCCGAGCGCCACAAACCATCGCTTTCTGTTCCGGCGAGGATGAGCCGGTCGTGGGGGAAGGTGGGTGAAATGGCCACGCATTGCACCGCCGGTTCATCGAGCGGCCATTCGACTTCCCGCCACGATTTGCCGCCGTTGCGCGTGCGGTAGAGGCCGGAGGTGGTGGCCGCGAAGCCGGTGAGATCGCGCGCGGCATCAGGCGAGAAGGCGAGCGCCAGCACGGTGAGATCGAGCAGGCCGGGATTCGCCCCAGTCCACGTCCGGCCCCCGTCGTCAGAACGGAGAATGCCATCCCGCTGTGTGCCGGCGAAGACGCGCTCGTCACTGCCGACGCCAGATACGACCGCCATCGCGAAGATGCGGCCTCCGGAGAGCGTCTGTTGCCAGGTGCGTCCGGCATCGGTCGAGCGATAGCATCCAGTCTGCGTGCCAGCGAAGAGCAACTGATTCTCGGCGAAGCGCGACGATGGCGCAATGACCGCCAGCAGGGGAAGCGGCGTCTCACCGCCGGGCGACCATCTTTGGCCTCCATCCTCGGAACAGAAAAGCCCGGCAGCGGTCGCCGCGAAAAGGGTTTCCCGATCGCCGCTACCGCTCCGCGCGGTCGCCAGCGCGACGACCGTGCCACCCTCATGGCTCGCCAACCGCTCCCATCCCCCCGGCATCGTCTCTCCTTCCGGCCTCTGAGCGACACTGGCGATTCGTTCCCACCCCTATGGCATCCATCGCTTACGGAGTTTTCGCCATTGCCGGCCGTTTGTGCCGGATGAGGGCATCGGTGGTCAGCGCCATTACGGCGGTGCTGACGCTCCCTTCCAGCGTGGCCCGCACGACGGGGAACGGATCGAGGATACCGCCCTCCCCGGCATCAATCCACTGACGGCGGAGGACATCGAAGGTCCATCCTGATTGCCTCACGCGGGGGGCCGCGAAGAGCGCGCTCGGATCAATGCCCGCGTTCGCCGCGATGGCGCGCATCGGCGCGGGAAGCGCCCGTGCGAGCAGCCGCACGCCGAGCGCCTCCGCTTCGTGCAGATCGTCCGCGAGCCGTTCCAGTACGGGGACGCAGGCGAGCAGCGCGCCGCCGCCGCCGGGTACGGCCCCTTCCCGCAGCGCTGCGTGTGCCGCTGTCACTGCCGCCTCGACGCGCGTCCGCAACTCGGCACGTTCGCTCTCCGTCGGCGCGCCGATCTGGACGAGCGCCGCCGTACCTGCCAGTTTGCCGATCCGCTCCCGGAGGTGCGGTCGCGCGTCATCGTCGGGCGGGAGCGCGCGCAATTCCGCCTTCGTTTCACCGATACGGCGGCGAATAGCCTCCTTTGCCCCCCGCCCACCGAGGATGCTGAAGGTGTCCGCCGTCGCCCAGACTTGGCGCGCCCGGCCCAGATCAGCAATCGTGACCGCCGAGAGGCGCGCCCCCCGCTCTTTCAGGAAGGCACGCCCGCCGGTAGCAACCGCGATATCTTCCATGATCTGTGCCTGCCGCGCGCCGGTGCCGGGCGCACGCACCGCGAGCGCGCCATCGAGGATGCCCCGCTCGCGGTTGACAATCAACAGGCCGAGCGCCGCCGCACCGATCTCCGGCGCGATGACGAGCAGTTGCCGTTCCCCGGCGGCGTTGCATGCTTCGAGGATCGGGAGGAGATCGTCCGCCCGGGCGAGCGGGCAATCGGTGATGAGGATGCGCGGCTCGCTCAGGCGACCGACGGTCTCGCCCGGCCCGAGCACATAGGGCGAGAGAAGGCCGCTGTTCCAGCGCAGGCCATCGAGAGACTCGGCGGTCGTCGTCCCCTGCCACTCCTCGATCAGCACCGCGCCGTCCGGCCCGACCGCCTCGACGAGTTCACCGATGGTGTCGGCCAACGCGGAATCACGCACGATCCCTGCAATGCATCGCGCCAACTCCGCTGCCGACTCGACCGGCTGAGCCTGGCCGCGCAGTTCATCCCGCGCGACCGCCAGCCCGCGCTCGATCCCGCGTCGCATGGCCATCGGGTCGGCGCCTGCAGCCAGCGGAGGCGCCGCCGCGTGGAGAAGGGCATGCGCGAGCGTGACGGCCGTCGCCGCACCGTCGCCCACATGGGTGAAGACGGTCCAGGCGAGTTGCCGGATGAGCATCGCGCCCATATCCGCGAAGGGATCGCCAATCTGAATGGTCCGTCGCATGATTGTCGCGGCATGATCGAGGATTTCGGGGGTGGAGTTCGGGAATTGCCCGGCAATGATAACCGTCCGCGCCAGTGGGCCAAGTGTCGGAAGCACCAGAGCGGCCATCTCGTCAACACCGCGCAAAAGCGCCGCGTGCGCCGCCCCGCCCAAGAGCACATGCCCATGCCCCGCTCGCGCGCCATTCGTCGCGATGGATGGGCCAATCCTCTTCAGGCGCGTGCTGCTCATGGCGGTGTAGTCTAATCGCGCTCGCTCGACCTGTCACTACGTCAATTCGGCAGCCAAAGCTGCGAAATTCCCCCGCGCGCACGCTATCCAGCCTGCCGCGCCGAAGAGAAAAAATGCTGCGCCGATAAATGTTCATGTTGACAAATCGCAGCCCCATGCTAGACTCGAAAGATCAAGTCCTCTTAAACCCGAGTCTCATAGCGTAGCGTCGTCGGCATACCGCCTCTGAGCAGAGGGTCGCATGAGCATATTCGCTATTTCCGCGAGAGGATAACCGACGCTTTGCACGATGAGTGAGTTCCGTTTCGCGGTAGACAGGAGGAGTGAGGTCATGGACCATCAACGCCGAGCGGCACCTTTTTCGCGGCGGCAATTCCTGAGTGGCGCGGCGACGCTCGCGGGGGCCGCGCTGTTGGCCGCCTGCGGCAGCGGCACGGGAGAAACCGGCGGGGCCGCGACGACCGCACCCAAACCGGCGGGCACCACCGCACCGGCTGCCGGTAGTGCGGCTGCCCCAACGACCGCGGCGGCAGCGGGGACGGCGGCGCCAGATCTCACCATTGTGTCAGGCAAGTTCAATGTCTGGTTCTCGGCTAACTGGAACACCGTTACGGACGAAGCGGTTGGCAATACGTTCGTGGACTGGGGCAAGCAGAACAATATCAATGTCGAGTGGCAATCCATCCCCGGCTCGCCGATCATCTTGCAGAAGGAGGCGGCGGCGGTAGCGGCCGGGCAACCACCCGAACTCGATAACAACAATATGACCTACTGGTACACCCAGGGCGAAATGGGTGATCTGGGCGCGACCGTCAACAAATTCAAGGCGATGGCCGGTGGCATGTTTCCCATCGGTATCAGCTCGCTGACCGCCCCCGATGGAACCATCATCGCGACGCCCTATGCGATTGATGTCTGGCCCGCACATTGGCGGACGGACCTGATCGGCGCGAAGACGGGTGGCCGGTTCTTCAACTCCTATGACGAGGTGATTAGCCTTGGCCCCTCGATCCAGCAATTGCCGAAGAACTACGTCTATGCGATGGCGCTCGGCCACGAGGGTGACCACGTCAACAACCTCTGCACGATCATGTGGGCCTATGGTGGTCGGATCAACGATGAAAAGGGTGTGCCGGACATCACGAATCCCGCCAACAAGGTGGCCATCCAGACCGTCGTCAATATGTGGAAGGCGAAATTGATCCCGCCGGAGACCTTCGCCCAGACGGTGACATCGTGGAACAATGAGACGTATCAGAAGAGCCGCGGCCTGATGGCAGTCAACCCGGCGACGATCATGGGCTGGTTGCTGGTCAACGACAAAGAACTCGGCAATAACACCGGCCTCGCGACGCCCCCGAAAGGTCCGGCGGGTGGCTTCGCCGAAGGCGCCGCGCTCGGCTTCGGCTACTTCAAGAAGGCGAAACTGGTTGATCGGACGGTCTCCGCGCTCGATTACTTCATGCAGCCGCCGAACCTGCTCAAGATCTCCAAGGCGGTCGAGGGTCGCTTTGTGCCGGTCTACCAGGATCACGCCACGGGCGATTTCTGGGAGAAGAGCAAGTTCGCCGAACTGAAGAACATCGCCACGGTCGGTCGCGTCCGTAACTGGCCCGCGCCGACGCAGCCCTGGCTCTCGGATGTCACCGACGCCAAGTACGTCCTCTCGGACATGATGAATAAAGTCATCAACCAGAACATGGCGATCGAGGACGCGCAGGCGGCGGCGCAGAAAGACATGATGGACTCGTACAACAAGTTCGTGAAGAAGTAAGGAAGCAAGGAAGTAGGGAAGTAGTCAGCAGTCAGTAGTCAGAAACGGGAATCAATCCTTCTGACTACTGACTACTGACTACTGGCGGAGGGTTCCGTGGCGAGGGCAGAAACGACGTATACGCCAAGCACGACGAAAGGGCTGGCAGTTGGCCGGACCAGTCCAGTCCGGCGGTTGCTCGGGTCCGATTGGCGGCTCGGCTGGCTGTTAGTCGGTCCCGTCTTCCTGATCCTCATGGGGCTGTTGATCTATCCGTTCTTCGATGCCATCCTGCTTTCCTTCCAGGAGCGATTCATCGGCAAATCCGGCCATTGGATCGGCGTGAAGAACTACACCGATCTCTTCACCAATGCGAACACGCACTTCGCGAAAGCGGCATGGAACACGGTCGCCATCACCGGCGGGGCGGAGATCGGCAAGTTCGCCATCGGCATGGCGATGGCCTGCGTGCTCAACCAGCAGATTCGCGCGCGTAATCTCTGGCGCGGCCTGATGTTCCTCCCGTGGGCGGTACCCGCCGTCGTCACCGCGTACGCGTGGCGCTTCCTCTTCGACACATCCGGGCCAATCAATGGCGCAATCGCCCAATTCCACCTGCGCGACGACTATATCTACTTCTTCAACGATGCCAAGATCGCGCTCCCGGCACTCATTCTCGTCGTCATCTGGTCCGGTACGCCCTTCTGGACGATGAACTTCCTCGCCGGGATGCAGGCGATCCCCGCCGACCTGTACGAGGCGGCGGAACTCGATGGCGCTAGCACCTTTCAGCGCTTCCTCTACATCACCATGCCCAGCCTGAAGCATGTGATCCTCGTGACGGCCCTGCTCTCGACGATCTGGACTTCCGCCAATCTCGTTCAGATTCTCGTCCTGACGGGCGGCGGCCCGAACTACAGCACGATGACCCTGCCGCTGCTCGCCTATCTCGTCGCCATTCCCGGCACGCGGCTCGGTGGCGGGGCGGCAATCGCGATGACGATGGTGCCGGCCTATCTCGTCCTCGTCTATTTTCTCACGCGTCAGATGCTGCGGCAGGAGTAACCCATGGCAACCGCGACGGCAACACGAACCTCAGTGCGGAGAGCGGCGCGCAAGGCGAAGGCAGGGCGCCGCTCAATCGGCCGCGGTTGGATGATCGCGACCTATATCGGGCTGGTCTTCTTCCTCTTCTGGACGTTAGTCCCCTTCGTGTGGATGCTGCTCGCCTCGCTCAAGACAAACAAGGAGATTTACGACACGTTCACTCTGGTGCCGAAGCATCTCTATTTCGGCCACTATGCCGACCTGCTCAGGGGCGGCGGCGGGAGTAAGGCGTCCGGGAGTTTCCGGCAATGGCTGCTCAATAGCGCCCTGGTCTCGGTGACCGTGACCGCGCTGTCGGTCATTCTCGGTGCGCTGGCGGCGTACTCGATCACGCGGTTGCACTTCACCGGCCGCGCGATGCTGGCCCGCGGACTGATTTTCACCTACCTCGTGCCGACCTCGCTGCTCTTCATCCCGCTCTTCACTATCGTCGCCCGGCTTCAGTTGGTTGACACCCTCCAGTCGCTGATGCTCGTCTATCCAACGTTCACGCTCCCCTTCTGCACATGGATGATGGCGAGCTACTTCCGCAGCATTCCCATCGAATTGGAGGAGTCCGCGCGGGTAGATGGTTGCAACCGGCTCGGCGCGCTCTTCAAAGTCGTCATGCCCATTGCAGCCCCGGCGGTGGCGGTTGTGGCGATCTTCGCTTTCACCCAATCATGGAATGAGTTCCTCTACGCGCTCGTCTTCACCAACTCCCTTGCGACGCGCACCGTCACCGTCGGATTAACGCAGATGCTCGGTGAGGATGTCTTCTTCTGGGGCCAGATGATGGCCGGCGCGCTGATCGCCGCCGTGCCGCCCGTCGTCCTCTACATGGTCGCCCAGCGCTTCGTCATTGGCGGCCTCGCCGCCGGTGGCGTCAAACTCTAACGCGGGATCTCTTCTCCGGCCCCCTCCTTTTGAGGGGGCTTCTTGCTTCCCCGGTGCCCACCGCGGCAGCGCATTACTTCCGCGGCAATTTCGCGTGAAACTGATGCCTTCCTATAGTAGTATGGTGTTAACCGTTTACCGCTCTCTGGTGCGCGAAAAGAGGAGGAAGCGCGATGGTCACCGTAGAAAGGGATGCCCCTGTCTCATCACCCGCCCCGTTACACCCCGACGAGGCCGACAATGCCCGCCAGATTACGCTCGAGGTTCTGAACCGGCTTTTCGGCGCCGCCCCACCCCGGACTGCTGCCCTCCGCCTGTGGGACGGCACCTGCTGGCCGGAAAACGCGCCGGACGATGTCGCTGCGACGATCGTCCTCAATCATCCGGGCGCGCTCCGGCGCATGTTCCTCCCGCCGACTGAACTCGCCGTCGGCGAGGCATTTATCCACAAGGATTTCGACATCATCGGTGATCTCGAAACGGCATGCGAGCTGAACGAATACCTCGGCGCCGCGCCGCGCACACCCGCAATGACCTGGGCGATCCTCAAACTGCTCCGCCAACTGCCGGAGACGAATGCCCCGCCGCTCAATGGCCGGCACGCGGCACGTCTGCATGGGCGGCTGCACTCCCGCCAGCGGGACCGCGCGGCAATCCAGTACCATTACGATGTCTCAAATGAATTCTACGCGCTCTGGCTGGATCAACACCTCACCTATTCCTGCGCCTATTTCGAGACGGGGAACGAAGACATCAATACCGCGCAGGAGGCGAAATACGACTTGATCTGTCGCAAGTTGCGCCTCCAGCCGGGCGAGCGGCTGCTGGATATTGGCTGCGGCTGGGGCGGTTTGATGATGTTTGCCGCCGAACACTACGGCGTCGAGGCGACAGGCGTGACGCTCAGCAGCCAGCAGGCAGCACTGGCACGGGATCGCGCCGCGACTGCGGGACTCAGCAGCCGCGTACAGGTCCTGCTTGAGGATTACCGCAGCCTGCCGATTGGCATGCCATTCGATAAGATCGTCAGCGTCGGCATGTTCGAGCATGTCGGGCGGCCGCGCCTGCCGGAGTATTTCGCGACCGCGCACCGCCTCCTGAAGACGGGCGGCCTCTTTCTCAACCATGGGATCGCGGCGCAGCACGACTTCCAGAACCCCGCGCGTCGCGCCCTCGACCGCGAGTTGAGCGCCCGCACATCGTTCATCTGGAACTACGTTTTTCCCGATGGCGAACTCGTGCCGATCAGCGAGGCGTTGGGTCTCGCGGAGCGCGCCGGATGGGAAGTGCGCGATGTCGAGAGCCTGCGCGAGCACTACGCGACGACCCTCCGCCACTGGAACCGGCGGCTCGCCGCTCATGAGGAGGAGGCGAAACGGCTCGTCGGTGAGGAGACGTACCGCGTCTGGCGCATCTATATGGCAGGCTCCGCCTATAGTTTCGCGCACGAGCGGGTCAGCATCTATCAGGCGCTCTATGCCAAACCGGACGCCGCCGGAAAGGCGCACATTCCCCTGACACGGCGGGACATCTACGAAAAGTAACGGACGAAACCGGTTGGAACCGCAGAGACGCGGAGATCGCAAAGAGGAGATGGGAGAATACGTGGGATGCGGAATTCTTTCTTTCTCTTCTCTGTGTCCTCTGCGTCTCTGCGGTTCCAACCGGTTTTCGCCGGTTTCAGTCCGGCAAAGCGGCGAGGAGGCGGTCTACTTCCTCTTCCGTGTTGTAGAAGTTCGGGGAGGCGCGCAGGCCGAGGGGGCGGAGGGCGACAATAATCCCCTGCTCCTCCAATGTCTCGACCATTGCCGCGTCCCGTTCCTTGCTGCCGAGGGTGAAGGCGATAATCTGGGCACGGTGCGCGGGATCGGGCGAACTAACGATCTCGACGCTCTCTTTGCGGGTTAGGCCGGTATAGAGAGCGTCGGCGAGCGCGCGGTTGCGCTCCTCGATCGCCGCAATGCCAACTTCCTCGATCAGCCCGAGTGAGGTAGCGAGCGCGGCCCAACCGATTCGGTTGCCGCCGCCTGCCTGATAACGCGCCGCGCCCGGTTTCCAGTTCAGGCTGCCGTCGAAGGTGTCCGGCAACGCATCCACTGATTGCGAGCCGATGAAGGTGGGCGAAATCTGCTCCACCGCCTCCGGCGCGACGTAAAGCGCGCCGACGCCAAATCCCGCGAGCAGCCACTTGTAGCCATGCGTCGCCAGCGTCGAAACGCGCGCCGCCCGGACATCCAGCTGGCCCGCGCCGACGAGTTGAATGCCATCCACAATCAGCAAACACCCCCGCTCCGCGCATCGCCGGCCAAGCGTTTCGAGGTCGGCGCGATAGCCCGTGTCCCACATGATCGCGCTGCACGCGACCGCGCGCGTCCGGCTGTCCACGTGCTCCATTAATTCATCCACGGACGGCCCCGCACCGAGGAAGGGGACGATGCGCACCTCAACGCCACGCTCCTTGAGATGAAGCATCGCGTACGAGAGCGACGGGAATTCCCGCCGTGGCAGGACGATATTGTCGCCCTCGCGCCAGGCAATGCCCTGCACGGCGATATTCATACCGTGCGTCGTGTTGCTCGTAAAGACGATATCGCCGGGATCGGCGCCCATCAGCCGCGCGAGGCGCTCGCGGGCAATCTGTTCATACGGCGGTAGCGACGTGGCGGCCTTCAGGTGCGGCACCTGACACGCTTCGACGACCGCCTCTACCGCCTGCACGGTTCGCGTCGGCCACGGCCCCTGCGACGCTCCATTGAGATACGTGCATTCCCGCACAATCGGGAACTCCCGCTCGCGCACTTCGCGAAGCGATGTGACACCATTCACTGCGCTCATGATGACCATCCCTTTCTGCCCACGGCACACTTCACTCCCCACGCCACATGCTGCCCGCCTATTCTACCCGAAAGCGGTGGGCAGCATGTGGTATAAGCATCGTGTCGTCCGGTGGAAGTGAGCGAAGGGAGTAGATCCGCGTGAAGATTGAGCAGAAGATCAAAGACCTCGGCCTTGAGATGCCGAACAACCCGCCGAACCCGGCATCGAAAATCCTCATGTACCGGCGGACGGGCAATGTCGTCTATCTCTCCGGCCACGGCCCCTCGCGCGGCGGTAAGAATCAGTACATCGGCAAACTCGGCCAGGAGTTCACGACACAGCAAGGGTACGAAGCCGCGCAACTGACGATGCTTAATCTGCTGGAATCACTCAAAAACTGCATCGGCGACCTCGACAAGGTGACGCACGTCGTCAAACTGCTCGGCCTCGTCAACTCGACGCTCGATTTCACCGAACAACCCGGCGTCATTAATGGCGCGACCGAACTCTTGATCGAACTCTACGGCGATGCGGGACGCCACGCGCGCTCCGCAGTCGGCATGGCCCAACTGCCCGGCGGCATGGCCGTTGAAATTGAAATGATCGTCGAGGTCGCGGACTAATCGGAGCTTTTTGAACCGCGAATACTGCCCAGAGGGTACCCGGAAGGACGCGAACGGGGAAAGAGCGAAGGAAACATTTCTTCTCTCCTTCTATCTCCTTCGCGTCTTTCGCGCTTTCGGTTTGGGTGCTACCTCTTCGATCTTCCGCAACGTTGTGACGATGGTAATCCAAGGAGCGGCAGCGAGGGCGGCGCGCATCTCCGCTTCGTCGGTGAAGGTTTGGGGGAGGTGGCGGCCCTCACAGACGAGCGGGACGGTGTAGGCATGGAAGGGCCACGGGTCCACCGTGACGTTGAGCGGATCATCGTACATCGGCGCGAGGGTCAGCGTCGTTTCATCGCTGGCGGTCGGTACATCGGGGATCGCCGCCGGTGTATGGACGCCGTGGCAGAGCGCGAGCGAGAGGCGGTCCCACGCCGAAACGAGGCGACGATTGCGCGCGATGGCGCCCTCAGTCACGTATGCCGCGTAGACCGGATCGGCGCGGAGCGTGCCGAGTAATTCCTCCTGAAAGGCATGTTCATTGCTGAGGTACGCCCGCGCCTCCCGTGCTTCCTCCGGCGTGTCGCGCGTCCAGTCGTGGAACCGCTCATAGAGGCCGGTGCCGTGCAGAGAAGTCAGGAGCGCCGGGTAGCGCCCCTGC
>JAICJW010000513.1 GCA_025928215.1 Chloroflexia bacterium
CGCCAACGCCGCCGTCTCCGCCGCGTTCTCAATGATCTTCAGCCCGTCCCGCAGCCATTGCACCGCCGCGCCCGTCACGAAGATCGAGCCTTCCAACGCAAACGTGAGGACTGAGGACTGAGGACTGAGACTCTTGTTCCCAACGCAGTCCTCAGTCCTGAGTCCTCAGTCCTCGGTAATCCCCACGCGACGGTCGTGAGCAGGCCATTTTTGGATTCTTTCGCGTCGGGGCCGGTGTTCATCAGCATGAAGCAGCCGGTGCCGTAGGTGTTCTTCGCCATGCCGGAGGTGTAGCACGCCTGCCCGAAGGTCGCCGCCTGCTGATCTCCCGCGACGCCGGTGATCGGGATCGGCTGGCCGAACAGGGAGGCTTCCGTCTCGCCGAACAGACCACTGGAGGGAAGGACGTCTGGTAGCATGGCCCGCGGGACGTTCAGCGCGGCCAGCAATTCATCGTCCCACGTGCCGGTGTGGATATTGAAGAGCATCGTGCGCGAGGCGTTCGTGACGTCCGTAACGTGCCGCGCGCCGCCCGTCAGCCGCCAGATGAGGAAGGTGTCAATCGTGCCGAAAGCGAGATCGCCGCGCTCCGCTTTCTCCCGTGCGCCGGGGATAGTGTCGAGTAGCCAGTGGATTTTCGTGCCGGAGAAGTAGGCATCAATGACGAGGCCCGTCTTCGCGCGGATGCGCGCCTCCCATCCCGCCGCTTTCAAATCATCGCAGTAGCCCGCCGTACGCCGGTCTTGCCAGACGATGGCGTTGGCGATCGGCTTCCCGGTCTCGCGATCCCAGATGACGACCGTCTCGCGCTGGTTGGTGATGCCGATTGCCGCGATTTGTGCCGCCGTAATGTTCCGGGCCGTGAGGGCTTCTTGCGCGACGGCGCGCTGCGTCTCCCAGATCGCTTCCGGGTCATGCTCCACCCAGCCGGGTTGCGGGAAGAGTTGCGGGAACTCCCGCTGCTGCGCCGCGACGACCTGCCCATGATGATCGAAGAGGATCGCGCGCGAACTCGTTGTCCCCTGATCGAGGGCTAAGATAAAGGACTGAGGTTCCCGCATCACTGTCGTTTTCCCTTCGTTGCATGCGTGTCTGCCTGATGGTGCATTGTATACTGCGGATATGAACGGCGAGGAACGGAAAGGAGCGAAGGTTCGGTTGATCTCCACTGACGACATTGCACAGGCAGTGGCGATCCTCCGCGCCGGGAGGTTGGTCGCCTTCCCGACCGAGACGGTCTACGGCCTCGGCGCGGACGCGCGCAATGCCGGGGCGATCCGCCGCCTCTTTGCCGCCAAAGGCCGCCCCGCCGATCATCCGGTCATTGTCCATCTCGCCAGCGCGGACGCAATGCCGGAATGGGCGAGCCGCGTGCCAGCCGCCGCCGTCACGCTCGCGGATGCCTTCTGGCCCGGCCCATTAACGCTCGTACTGCCGCGCGCCGTACATGTCCTCGATCTCGTCACCGGCGGCCAGGAGACGGTCGCGCTCCGCGTGCCGAGCCATCCGGCCGCGCACCAACTCCTGAAAGCGTTCGGTGATGGCATCGTCGCGCCCTCCGCGAACCGCTTTGGCCGCCTCAGCCCGACGCGCGCCGACCACGTCCGCGCCGAACTTGGCGACGCTGTCGACATGATCCTCGATGGCGGCCCGACGGATGTGGGCGTGGAATCCACCATCGTGGACCTCTCCGGCGACTACCCGGTGCTGCTCCGACCCGGCGGCATCTCCCCCGCGCAGCTCGCGGCGGTGCTTGGCGCGCCGCCTGACGCACCAAACGCCGCCTCTCCGCGCGCGTCCGGCACCCTGCCGAGCCACTACGCACCGCGCACACCGCTTGATGTCATCGAACCGGATCGCCTCGAAGCGTGCGCCAATCAACGCGCGGCAAGCGGATTATCCGTCGCGGTATTGGCGCGACGGAATGCGCCGCCCGTGCGTTCCGGCATCGCGTGGCATGTCATTTCCGCCGATGCCGCCGTGTATGCGCGCGCGCTGTACGCGATGCTGCGGGAACTGGACGCGGGCGGCTATGATCGTATCCTTGTCGAAGCGGTGCCGGACAGCGACGCATGGCTCGCCGTCCGCGACCGCCTGCGCCGCGCCGCCTATCGTGAGGAGGAATAGATGACGAACCCGCCCAACCCCCAACCCCCTCCCGATACTGCCCAGAGGGCGCCCGGAGAGGGAGCCGTAGGGGCGCAGAGCCATGCGCCGTCCGAGGCAGTCTCATCTTCAATGCTCGTCTCGGTCATCATGGGCAGCACGTCGGATTGGGAGACGATGCGCCATGCGGACGAAACACTGACCGCATTCGGCGTCCCGCATGAATGCCGTGTCGTCTCGGCGCACCGCACGCCGGACTTGATGGCGGAGTTCGCGGCGAGCGCGGAGGAGCGCGGCATCGCGGTCATTATCGCGGGGGCGGGCGGGGCGGCGCACCTGCCGGGGATGGTCGCGGCGCAGACGCTGGTGCCTGTGCTCGGCGTGCCGGTGGAGAGCCACGCGCTCAAGGGGATGGATTCGCTCCTCTCCATCGCGCAGATGCCGGGCGGCGTGCCGGTCGGGACACTGGCAATCGGGCGCGCGGGGGCGATCAATGCTGCCC
>JAICJW010000429.1 GCA_025928215.1 Chloroflexia bacterium
CGCGCTGGCGAATGGCGATCTCGCCATTCGCGTCCCGCCACCAACGACCGACGCGGCGAGCGAAGTGCGCGCGCTGATGGTCGCCTTCAACCGCATGGCGGCACAATTGGAGGAAGCCGCAACGCGCCGCGCCGAAGATGATGAAGCGCGCCGCATGCTCGTGGCCGCCATCTCGCATGATCTCCGCACGCCGCTCGCCTCAATCCGCGCAATGATCGAGGCGATCACCGATGGCGTCGTGACCGATGCCGAGACGATTGACCGTTTTCACGCGACGATGGGCCGCGAAATCCGCACGCTCTCCGCCCTGATGACGGACCTTTTCGAACTCTCGCGACTCGAAGCGGGTCAGTTGGCACTCTCCCTCGCCCCCGCGACAATCCCTGACTTGATTACCGAGGTCGTCGAGGGATTATCCGCGCAGGCAGCGGCGCGAGAAATCCACATCGCCGGGAGCGTCGAGGGCGCGGTTGGCCCCGTCGTCATTGATACACCTGCCGTGCGCCGCGTGCTGACGAATCTCGTGCAGAACGCCCTGCGACACACGCCCGCCGATGGCACCGTCGCCGTCACCGCCCGCGCGGTCGCCGAAGGCGTGCAGGTAGATGTCGTGGATACGGGTGAGGGAATTCCGGCAGCCGATCTGCCGCACGTCTTCGAGCGGTTCTATCGGGGCGAGAAATCCCGCTCGCGCGAGACGGGCGGCGCGGGGCTTGGGCTGGCAATCGCTCGCGGCTTTGTGGAGGCGCACGGCGGTCGCATCTGGGTCGAGAGCGAAGCGGGCCGAGGTACACGCTTCTCCTTCATCCTCCCCCGCGTGATGTAGGGAGGTTCGGAGTTCGATAACCTACTCTGAACCTCGAACTCCGAACTCCGAACTTCGAACTACATTTCTGATCTGGCATCAATCTTGCGGCTATGCATACGCATAACAATCCCGGTTGTGCTTCAGGCAAATGTTGATTGTGGGTGATACCCCACGCGTGGTACGATAGGCGTGCCGTTATGACAACAGCATAGACGCGCGGCGGAGAAGATGGGGGACAAAAGTGGTATATCTCGCGACACAGGAAGTCGTGCAGCGTGTGCGACCCTTACTGGATCATCTCGCGGCGCGCACGATTGATAAAGCCCATCTCCTGCAATATCTCTCCGCGATGGCCGGTATCGAGTGGGACCTCTTCGAGATGGTGCGACGGGAACAAAACGGCGCGGACGAGTTCATCACGATCCGGGATCGCGCGTCATCCGAATCATTCCAGCTTCCCTACCCGGAATGCATGCCGCGCGGTCTTGAACGGCTGGTGATTGCGGAGTATTTGCGCCTCGCGGCGGCGAAGCCGCTGACGACGATGGACGCGCGTCTCTTTGATTACTTCTACGGCGGTAGCTACTGCGCGGGATGTCGCTGGCATGGTGAGCGGCAGATTTGCCACGAGTGCCGCTACGCGGGCACCCCCGTTAACTACGAGCCATTCCATCCCGAAGCCGCGCCGCCGCTGCCTCTGGAACCGCCGCCATTCTCGATTGACGCGCTCTAGCGATCGAACGAGAGGCTTGTGCCTTTGGGTAGCAAGCAATGAGCAATGAGCAATGAGCAATGAGAGGGGATCTCCTTCCCTCTCATTGTTTGTGTATGCTGCTCGATCATGTTGAAATATGGCAGTACGATGCCGGGCTTCGTATCGCTCATTGCGTGAAAGGGGAGGGGCGGATGGCTGAGTACGCGCATATTCTTGTCGAGCGGGGGGATGGGATCGCGGTTGTGCGGCTGAACCGGCCGAAGGTACTCAATGCGCTGAGTACGCCGCTGATGACCGAACTGGTGGAGGCACTGGAGGCGCTGGACGCGGACGACGCGGTGCGCTGCATCGTGCTCACCGGCAATGAACGGGCGTTCGCGGCGGGCGCGGATATCGCAGAGATGACGGACGTCTCGGCGGTCGAGATGCTCAAGCGCAATCAGTTCGCGCGGTGGGAGCGTATACGCAAGGTGCGCACGCCGCTGATCGCCGCAGTCAATGGCTACGCGCTCGGTGGCGGCTGCGAGCTGGCGATGATGTGTGACATGATCGTCGCATCCGAGTCCGCCCGCTTCGGGCAGCCGGAAATCCTCATTGGCATCATCCCCGGCGCCGGCGGCACGCAGCGGCTGACGCGCGCCGTCGGCAAGGCGCTCGCGATGGAGATCGTGCTGACCGGGCGGCAGATCACCGCGCACGAGGCGCACGCTGCCGGTCTTGTCAACCGTGTTGTGCCGAACGAACTCTGCCTCGAATCGGCGACGAAACTGGCGAAGGAGGTCGCCGCCCGCCCGCCGCTCGCCGTGATGATGGGGAAGGACGCCGTCCTCAAGACGTACGACATGACCCTCGAAGCGGGCCTCGATGCCGAGCGTAAAAATTTCTTCCTGCTCTTCTCCACCGAGGATATGCGCGAGGGGATGGCCGCCTTCCTCGAAAAGCGCCCGCCGCAGTGGAAGGGGAAGTGAGAAGTTCGAGGTTCGAAATTCGAAGTAGGAGTCCGGGGTATTCTTCGAACTCCGAACTTCTCACTGAAAGGATTTCTCCCGATGGCATACGAAACGATCCTCTCCGAGACGACCGACGGTGTGCTCACCCTCACCCTCAACCGCCCGGACGTGCTTAACGCGGTGACGGATACGATGCTCAAGGAGTTGCTGAGCGCGCTGCGGGGCGCGGAGCGGGAGGCATCCGTGCGCTGCATCGTTCTGACGGGCGCGGGGCGCGGCTTTTGCGCCGGGCAGGACCTGAATAGCGCGTCGGAAACGAACGATGGGCGGCGTCTATCGGTCGGTGAGCATCTCCGCCAGGGCTATACCCCGGTCGTGCAAGGGATCCGCGCGATTGAGAAGCCGGTGATCGCGGCGGTGAACGGCGTGGCGGCGGGCGCGGGTGCGAACCTTGCCCTCGCCTGCGATGTGCGGGTCGCCAGTGAGACGGCGTCCTTCGTGCAGGCGTTCGTCAAAATCGGGCTGATCCCGGATAGCGGCGGGACGTTGTTCCTGCCGATGCTCGTCGGGTACGCGAAGGCGGCGGAACTCGCGTTCACCGGGGATCGCATCGGCGCGGAGGAATCGCTCCGGCTCGGCCTCGTCAATCAGGTCGTGCCGGGGGCGGCACTGATGGAGACGGCGCACGCGCTGGCGGCACGGCTCGCCGCCCTGCCGACGCGCGCTATCGGCCTGACGAAGCGCGCCTTCAACCGCGCCCTTATGCCGAACCTCGATGCGATCCTCGACTATGAGGCGGATATGCAGGAGCTCGCCAGCCGTACTGCCGATTACACCGAGGGCGTCGCCGCCTTCCGCGAGAAGCGCACGCCGACCTTTACCGGCCAGTAGAAGGGGAATCTGGCAGCGGCGGCCCGTTACAGCCGCCTCTCTTCGATGCCGGACAGGGCAAAGGCCCCCTTTTGGTCGTACGCCCGCCAGCGCCCCAGAGCCTGGCGGGCGACGATCAACATGCTCATCCATGCGATACCGAGCAACATGCCCCCCGCGACATCTGTCGGATAATGCAGATTGAGGACGAGGCGACTTCCGCCGACACCGAGAATGCCACTGACAAGCCCGACTGCCCCGAGTGCTTTTACCCCGTAGCCATGCC
>JAICJW010000569.1 GCA_025928215.1 Chloroflexia bacterium
GGAATAGTCGCGCGGCGGCCATTGAGGATGAGGGCCGGTTCGTCGGTTTACTCACCCTCGCGGATGTGATGCGGGTGCCACAAGAGCAGTGGTTAAGCGTGCGCGCGCATGCGGTGATGATTCCCACCGGCCAACTGGCAACCAGCAATCCGGGAGAATCGGCGCTCGCCGCGCTTGAGCGGATGCAGGAAGGTGATTACAACCAGTTACCGGTGATCGCCGATGGGCAAATGATCGGCCTGCTCACACGGAACGATATCCTGCGCTTCCTGCAATTGCGCCAGACGCAGCATATTCGGGGCGACGATGACAGCGGGCCGCCCACGACGCCGGAGCGCGTTCCGCAGTAGATACCGCGATCAGTCATCGGTATGGGTCACGCTCACCGCCGCATCGAGAACGGAACGCACGGCTTCGGCGCACCGGTTCGCCGCATTTTCGCTGGGGCAGGTGATGTAGAGCGTTGGCCCACTGCCTGTCAGGAACGCGGTATACCCCGTCGCCGCGATGCGCGCACGCGTCTCCCGGACGGCGGGGGCGATCCCTTCGAGCGGCGCGAGGAAGGCGTTACCGAGCAGGGTAGGATCGAGCGGCTTCCCCTGCCGGAGGTCGGCGACCTGCCGGAGGATCGCCGCTCCGCCGCCGAAATCGGCGTCCGTCAGCGCTCCGTAGAGCGCCGCCGTCTTTTGCGGCATGATGATGCGCGGCGTGATAAGGACGAGCCAGAAAGCAGGCAATGGCGCGGGCGTCAGCACATCACCGATCCCCCGCGCGACCATCGCGCCGCCATACAGCGCGAACGGGACATCCGCGCCGAGTTCCCGCGCGAGACGGAGCAGCAAGCCGTTTGGCGCGTTCGTACCCCACAACGCATCGAGGGCAATCAACGTGGCCGCCGCATCGCTGCTTCCGCCGCCCAGCCCGGCCGCGACGGGGATGCGCTTCGCCAGCGTGATACGCGCGGCGCGTTGCTCCCCCATTGCCGACTGGAAGGCACGGGCGGCGCGGAGGACGAGGTTATCCTCACCGGCGAGTGCCGGATCATCGCAGACGAGCGAAAATACGCGCGCCGGTTCGACGCGCACCCTGTCCGCCAAGCGGAGCGAAATCATCAGCGAGAGGAGTTTGTGGTAGCCGTCGGTGCGACGGCCAATCACGGCAAGCCCACAATTCAGTTTTGCGGGCGCGCCGATCCCCGCCAGCGCCTCGGCACGCGTCACACGGCGGGGTCGCACCAATCGTCCACCTGCCGCGACCCATCGTGATGGCCACGGCTCATCGCTGCGCATCGTCCTCCGCCCCGACTCGCCGCCCCATCGCCCGCGAAAGGGATATGTTCATCTGAAGGGCAGCTCGCTCCATCCTGAGCCATTCATCGAGCGTCAGCGTCTGAGCGCGGCGCATGGCATCAATCCCCGCCGCAACGAGAAACGCACTGACGGTCTCGCGCGGCAGTTGCAACCGCTCAACGAGGCTGTTGTGGATCTGCTTCCGCTTCGCCCCGAACCCGGCTTGGACGAGCGCGAAGAAGCCGCGCCATCGTTCCGGCGGCAACGGCGGCGCGCTCACATCCAGCGAGAGGACGACGGAATGCACTGCCGGGCGTGGCACAAACGCCTCCGGCGGCACGGAGAGGGCGATGCGCGGCTGGGCGAAAAACTGCACGGCGACGGCCAGTATACTCATCGCTGGCGGCACCGCGACGATCCGCTCCGCCACTTCACGCTGGACGAGTAGTGTCATGCGCTCCGGCGGATGCGGCGATTCGAGGAAGTGACGGAAGGCCGCCGACGTGATCTGATACGGCAAGTTCGCCACGACGACGTACGGCGTCGCGCCGACGAGATCGGCAGGTGTCGTTCGCAAGATGTCCTGCTGGAGAATCGTCACCCGCGGCGTGTCGGCATACGCGGTCTGGAGGTATTCCGCGAGGCGCTTGTCGAGTTCGACGGCAATGACCCGCCCCGCCCCGCCGACC
>JAICJW010000101.1 GCA_025928215.1 Chloroflexia bacterium
AGTGTGCCGCGCTCGCTCTGGATCGCGCCGAGCAGCCGGTGCGCGCACGCGCGGGCGAAGCCGTTACGACGCGTCCGCTCGATGGTGAAGGCGGCGATGGCATCGTACCGCTCGGTCTCGCCCGCCGTGCAGGCGATGGCGACCAGTTCGGCACGGAGGTAGCGGGCGTAGGCGACTCCCTGCCGCAGCATCGCCTCCGGCGAGTCATATCCCGCCCAGAGCCACGCCGGGAACGCCATCAGGTGCCGCGCGTCGGCGACACGTAAGCGGCGCACCCCGCCGGGCGGCAGCATCGCAAACGCCGCGTCCGCGCCGGATTGGGGAAAGGTGAAGGTCGCCGATTGACGCGCGGATGCATCCGGCCGCCAGACGGGAAGGTGATCGGCGATTGGCACAGCCGCCGCGAGCGTCAACGGGCCGGTGCAGGCGCGGACATATGCCGCGAGTGCCGGGTTGTCAGCCGCGCCGAAGAGGAAGACCGCTCGCCCTTCAGGGGCCATCGTCGGAACGGCGATCCCGGATGGGGTCGCCACGTCATCTACGCATACACCCGGCAGCCCCGCGACAACGGCAGCACGCGCAGCAACCGCCCACGGTTCGTCCGGGATGAGCGGCAGCAGGGAGCGGTATGCATCGGGGGCCATCGGGTGAAAGGGGGTATTCGTCTCCATGGGGCGCATTGTACCGGAAGGGGCATGCGAATCCACGCATATTGATTGTGAAACGTGTCACGAACTGCAATGCGCGACCAGTGAGCGAAAGGATCGTGAAAGAATGCACGATTGATTTGTGAAATTCGGAACAAATCTGGTATTCATGCGTTATACCTAGTGGATGGCGCGATGGTTCGCCGTCCCGATGAATATGGAGGGAGTCATATATCATGTTTGAAGCCGCAGTTGTGGCCGCCGCGATGATCCATGAAATGAAGCGCAAAGAGGACATCGCCGATCGCCGGGTCTTTTATGGGCCTGATCTGACGCCGGTGCAGGAAGCGCCCCGCCGCAAGGCCCGCCTTCCGCGCTTTATGCGCCGTGGCGCGAACCTCGCATAAACGAAAGGGGATGGACGATGTTTGAGAATGCAGTCCTCATCGCCAGCCTGATCCCGGATAAAAAGGTCCGCGAGGAAAAGCTGCCGAAATTGGTCTTCGATGAATACGAGTTCGGCGCATGGCGGGAAGAAACCCGTCATAAATCTCGCGTGCCGCGCCTGTTCAGCAGGCGGCGGACGGCGGGCAGCGGGCAGTAAACGCGCTCGGCTCCGCGCGACGTGCACCCCAACCATAACGGTTGGGGTGTTTTGTGCTCCCTGCTATCGGAACTCATCTGGCGCGGCGGGGCAAAGGCCGATGTAGGGGCAATTCCGACAGAAGGGGCCGGGCGTCGGGGCGAAGAGCGTTGGGTCGGGGGTCGCGCGCCGGATCTCGTGCGCGATGTCAATGATCCGGGCGCGATATTCCCTGATGCCCGGCCCGAACTCCCACTCGCGCTCGTCATTGGTCCGAAGAAAGACCGTCGAGACGGTGACGGATTGCGCATCGCACTTGAGCGCACTCGCGACACAGAGATGCAGCGCGGCGATCTGCACGAGGTCGTAGGTGTCCGGCTTGCCGCTCTTATATTCGATGACGCGTACCCGCCCATCGGGCAGCCGGACGACGCGATCCGCCCGCGCACTGAGGATGAATGACGGGTATTCCGCGTGCGTGAATTGGCAGACCCATTCGAGGCCGAGCAGGTGCGCTCGTGCCTGCGGGGCGGCGACGGTGCCGAGATAGCCGGTGGCAAGTCGGGTAATCCACGCCACGTCCTCACGCCACGTCCTCACGCCACGTCTCGCGATCCGGATAGCGATCGGGCGGGAGATACTCCGCCGCGAGCGCCGCGAGATCGCCGGGGAACTCGCCCGCCGCCTGAAGGTTGTCGAAACATGCCTTGAGGAGATTATGGATCGCGCCGCCGCGTTCCATCGGCCGGTTGAAGAGGATTTCCGCCGGACTCTTGCGGATGTAGGCGTGCCAGTACGCATGCGGACACTCGCGCCAGCGATGCAGGCTCGTCGGACTGAGCCGGAGCGGCCGGAGCATCGCGGACCGGTCGAGCGAGGCCGCCATCGAAAACCCTCCGCTAGCCAGTAGTCGGTAGCCAGAACGAAATTAAATCTCCTGACTACCGTCTACCGGCTACTATGTCAGAGACCGAGCGTCTTGATGCCTGCCGCGGCGCCGGACAGGATGAAGCCGCCATCGCCACCGCCGGTGAGGAATTGGAAGCCCTGGGCCGCGCGCCGGACCATCTCGTCCGGGCTGCTGCACGAGAGGCCGGCGATCTTGCCGGTGTTCCGGCAGGCCTCCACGACGCGCTCCAGCGCGCGGATATGCCGGTCGTCATTCGGGGCGTTGCGCGGGTCAATACCCATCGAGAGCGCCATATCCGCCGGCCCGGCCCAGCACCCGTCCACACCGGGCGTGGAGAGGATCGCCTCGGCGTTCTCGACCGCCTGGATGCTCTCCAGTTGCACGGCGACGAAGACTTCGTCGTTGATCCGGTCCGGGTAATCGCTGCCGTACCGCGCGGCGCGCCCCCAACCCCACGAGCGTGTTCCCACGGGGGGTAACCGGCAGCAATCGGCGGCGGTCTTCGCGTCCTCAGCGGTATGGACCATCGGCACGACGATGCCCATCGCGCCCTCGTCGAGCAAGCGGCCGATCATCGTATAGTCGTTGCGGGCGGTGCGGGCCATCGGGATCGCCGCGCCGCTCGCCATTGCCATAAAACAGGCAATCGTTGAGTCCGCGCCGAAGGAGCCATGCTGGTTATCGAGCAGAATGAAGTCAATCCCACTGTTTGCCAGTATTTCGGCGGCCAGCGGCGATCCGAGGCCAAGCGAGTAGCCAAAGGCCGGTTTCCCTTGCAGCATCTTCTCTTTCGCGGTATTCGTGCGCATCCGTTGCCCCTCCTCCATACGTTCTCATCCGATACGGCGGAGGCAAGCATAGCACACGCGCGACCGGCAACTGGCGCGCCGCGTGGGTTTCACGCGCGGATTGAAAGCGCGTTCCACCCCTCGCCTAGAGAACGACGAGGATAATGAAAACGAGGAAGCAGAGGAGGCTGAAGAGCCAGAGTTTCGCGGCGGGCCGGTTCGGGTCCACGACCATCAAGCCGACGGCGAACGCGCCAATCAGGAGCGCCGGTGCGAGCGGAAAGGGCAACCCGCGCACCCGCGACCCCGCGCCAAGCGCGAGGATCGTGAGCGCCGCGATCAGGCACGGTCCCATGACGCCGATGAATCGCCGCTGCCGTGTCGCAAATGCCCGCCGCCGGTCCGCAAACGTCTCCATGCGGGTATTGTACCTCACCCCCGACCCCCTCTCCATTGCGATGGGCGGGGGAGCGAATCCCATGCTGCTTCGATATTCAGCGGGACGCCAGGGCACTTCGGGCGCGACACCCCTCGCCGCGTGACGGAGAGGGCCGGGGGTGAGGTCCCCGATAGACGCCCGCCCGCCATTGGTGCGAGAATGCCGGGGCACCAATGGCGGTGTCTCGCACCATCTGGAGGGGAGTTAGGCGTGAATATCCACGAATATCAGGCGGCGGAGATCCTCGCCCGCTACGGCATTCCGCTCAACGCCGGGCAGGCGGCGGCGACGCCCGATGAGGCGGCGGCGGCGGCGCAATCACTCGGCGGCACGGTGGCGATCAAGGCGCAGGTCCATTCGGGCGGGCGCGGCAAGGCGGGCGGTATCAAATTGGCGAAATCGCCGGATGAGGCGCGCGATGTCGCGGGCCGTATCCTCGGTATGGATATTCGCGGCCATACGGTCAACACCGTGCTCGTCGTCCCCGGCGTCAGCATCGCCGCCGAATATTACGTCGGCATCACGCTGGATCGTGCGAACCGGCAGATCATTGTGATGGCCTCCGCCGAGGGCGGCGTCGAGATCGAGGAGGTGGCGCGGACGAACCCGGACGCGATCCTCCGCACACCCGTAGACCCGGTGCGCGGCCTACTGAACTATCGGGCGGTGGATCTCGCCTTCGCGCTCGGCATCGAGCCTGCCGCCGTCGGTGGTTTCGTTGATGTCGTCAAGAAAATGGCGCGGGCGTACATTGATGAGGATGCCTCGCTCGTCGAGATCAACCCGCTCATTCGCACGGAGGACGGCCGCTGGCTCGCGCTCGACTCCAAGATGGTGCTCGATGATAACGCCCTCTTCCGCCACCCGACGCACGAAACGATGCGCGATATGGCGGAGGAGAACGCGACGGAACTGACTGCGAAAGCGTCCGGCATCTCGTTCGTCAAACTGGACGGCGACGTTGGCTGCGTCGTCAACGGCGCGGGGCTGGCGATGGCGACGATGGACGCCCTGCAAGTCGAGGGCGGCGAACCGGCCAACTTCCTCGATGTCGGCGGCGGCGCGAACGCGGCGCAGGTCGCGAAGGCGCTCAGCCTAATCCTCGCCGATCCGCATGTGAAGGCGATCTTCTTCAATATCTTCGGCGGTATCACGCGCGGCGACGAGGTGGCGAAAGGGCTGATCGCGGGGCTGGAGCAGGTGCCGACGAAACTGCCGATCATCGTCCGTCTCGCGGGCGTGAACGCGGAGGAGGGGCGGCGCATCCTCGCCACGACGGATTTGCAGTCGGCGGAGACGATGGAGGAAGCGGCGCGGCTCGCGGTCGCGGCGGCGAAGGGGGAAGCGGCGTGAGCATTCTCGTCAACAACGATACGCGCGTACTCGTTCAGGGCATCACGGGGCAGCAAGGCTCCTTCCATACCGGCCAGATGGTCGAGTACGGCACGAAGGTTGTCGCGGGCACGCGGCCCGGCGGCAAGGGGCGCGAGGTCCACGGCGTGCCGGTCTTCAACACCGTCGCGGAAGCAGTGAGGGAGACGGGCGCGAATACGAGCATCATTTACGTCCCCGCCGGTGGCGCGCCGGACGCGATCGAGGAGGCCGTCGCGGCGGGTCTGCCGCTCGTCGTCTGCATCAGTGAGGGCGTCGCGGTCAATGACATGGTGCGGACGTACGAAATCGTCAAGCGCTCCGGCTCGCGGCTGATTGGCCCGAACTGCCCCGGCCTGATTACGCCCGGCGAGGCGAAAGTCGGTATCATGCCCGGCTTCATCCACGCGCGGGGGCGGATCGGCCTCGTCTCGCGCTCCGGCACGCTGACGTACGAAGTCGCTAATGCGTTGACGCAGGCGGGTCTCGGTCAGAGCAGCGCGGTCGGCATCGGCGGCGATCCGGTGATCGGCACGTCGTTCGTGGATGTCCTGACCCTCTTCGAGGCGGACCCGGAGACGGACGCCGTCGTGATGATCGGCGAGATCGGCGGCACGGATGAGGAAGTAGCGGCGCGCTACGTCCAGGAGCAGATGACGAAGCCGGTCATCGGTTTCATCGCCGGGCAGTCCGCCCCGCCCGGCAAGCGGATGGGCCATGCGGGCGCGATCATCTCCGGCGGCGCGGGCACGGCGGCGGAGAAGATGGCCGCCCTCGAAGCGGCAGGTATCCGCGTCGCCCGCCGCCCCGGCGATGTCGCGGGCCTCGTCAAGCAGGCAATCGGCTAACTCTCCTCACCCCCGACCCCTCTCCCTCAAAGGGCGAGGGGGAGAAGGCAACGGGCTTCCGATATTTTCGTCTCCCCTCTCCATCGTAATGGAGAGGGGCAGGGGGTGAGGTTGAATGGCATCGAAGCCCCGCTTACGCGATCTCGGTATCACCATTGGCACGCAGCCGACCGGGCCGCAGAACGCGATCACGGATGTACCCGGTGTGCGCGTCGGGCAGACGACGGTCATTCATGGCGATGGACTGCTGCGGGTCGGCGAAGGCCCGGCACGCACGGGCGTGACAGCGATCCATCCGCACGAAGGCTCGGTCTTTCAGGCAATGATTCCCGCCGCTATCGCCGTGCTGAATGGCGCGGGCGAGATTACCGGCCGCTCGCAGGTGGACGAGTACGGGTTAATCGAGACGCCGATTCTCATCACGAACACGCTCTCCGTCGGGGCGGTCCACATGGGGTGTGTCGAGTGGCTGACGGAGCACGAACCGTCACTCGGCACGCGCGATTTCGTTATCCCGGTCGTCGCGGAGACCTTCGATGGCTTCCTCAACGATGTCGCCGGGCAGCATGTGACGCGCGATCATATCTTCGCCGCGCTCGACAACGCGGCAGGTGGCCCGGTGGCAGAGGGGAATGTCGGCGGCGGCACGGGGATGACGCTCTTCCGCTTCAAGGGCGGCACCGGCACATCATCGCGCGTCGTGCCGGTCGGCGGGCAAGAATACACGGTCGGCGTGCTTGTGCAGGGCAACTTCGGTCGGCGCGAGGATCTGCTGGTGGACGGCGTACCGGTTGGTCTGGAGATTACCGACCTGCTGCCGGAGCGCGGCGCGCCGCCCGACGAGCGGCGAGACGGTTCGATCATCGTCGTGATCGGCACCGACGCGCCGCTGACGGATCGCCAGTTGGGTCGCCTCTGCCGCCGGGGGATGCTCGGCCTCGGTCGCGTCGGCTCGACGGCGACGCATAGTTCGGGTGATCTCCTCATCGCCTTCTCGAACGCGCCAGCGAACCGCGTGGATCGCTTCGAGACGAAGACGCTCCTAACAAACACCTTCCTCAACGACACGCAGATCAACGATCTCTTTCAGGCAACGATCGAAGCGACCACCGAAGCGGTGCTCAATGCCCTCGTCGCGGCGGAGACGATGACCGGCAGGGACGGCAATACCGCCCACGCCCTGCCACACGACCGCCTGCAAGCGATCATGCGGCGATATGGCCGCCTGCGAACGTAAGCCATGCCGCCGGAAATACGATAGCAGCCGATGACTCCGCAACGACGCCGTTACGTCGGCGCGTCGTGTGGGCTTGCGTCGGCGGCGAAGACGACATCCCAGAGGCGACTGAAGATATTGGTGTTCATCACCACGTAGCCCTCTTTGTTCTTCGGCACATTCGTCACGTAGGGGTGAATCGCGTAGTAATCCGTTCGCCAGTGGATCGGCATGTACGCCCATTGCGTCTGGATGCGCGTCTCCGCCTGATAGTAGAGGTCGAGCCGCTTCTGCCGGTCGGTCTCCGCCGCCGCCTTCGTTGTCAGATCGTCGAAGGTCGGATCGGTGTATGACTGGCGGGCTTGCCCTTTGTTGTGCAGGCTCCAGACCTGATAGTAGTTGTTGTGGGGATCGGGGTAGTCCTGATACCAGCGGTAAAGCAGGAACTGCAGGTCGAGCGCGAAGCGGCGCGCATTCCAGACCTTGTTTTCCAATGGCTCCAACTGGACATCCATATTCAGGGAATCCTTAAGTTGCCGCGCGATCTCATCGGGATAGCCCGTCGGGATGTCGAGGTCGGAGGAGTCATAGGAGAGCGTCACTTTCGGCCAGTTCTTGCCGCCCTCGTAGGTCGTCCCCTTCAAGGCCGCCATCGCGGCGGTCTTGTCGAACTTCTGCAGGTTCTTCAGTTTGTTGTCGCTGTCGTCGAAATAGCCAAAGACACCGGGCGCGGTCATCGCGTAGGCGATCGCGTGGATGCCTTTACCGACTTCGTTGACGAGGCGATCCTTGTCAATCGAGAGCAGAACGGCCTGGCGGACTTCCATCTTGTCGAAGGGCGGGTGGCCGGTATCGGGGACGAGGAAGCGGGTGCCGGGGTAGACATACTTGAAGGTCTCAGCCTTCAGTTTCGCGTCGTTCTTGAAGCGGTCTACCTCGGTGGAGGGGAGAACCTGATAGTCCACATCGCCATTCTCGAAGGAGAGTGTGCTCTTCGTAATGGCCGGGATGAGTTTCACCGTGACGTATTTCTGGCGGATAGTCTTGGCGTTCCAGTACTTGTCGTTCCGCACCAAATCAATCTGCTGGTTGTGCTTCCAGGCGACGATCTGGAATGGCCCACTGGCGAGCACCGGCTTGCCGGTCTTGCCGGGGTCGGTCCAGGAAGAGACACCCTTGTTGTCGGAGTACTTCTTCACCTCATCCTCGCGGGCGACGACGGTGGCGGCATACGCTGCCTGGTTGGGGATGAGGCCGGCGAATTTTTCTCCCTGCACGACGAAGGTATGGTCGTCCGCCGCCTTGACGCCGACCGCATCAATCAGTTTCTGAAGGTTCGGATCGTCCGCCTTCGCGGAATTGAGTTCGGTCGCGCCCGCGATCACCCCATTCCAGAACGAGCCGTAGCCATTGGACGTGCGGGGATCAATCTGCCGTCGCCACGAATAGACGAAGTCCTGCGCGGTGAGCGGCTTCCCATCGCTCCAGACCGCGTCCGGGCGGAGTTTGAATGTGAAGACGGGGCCGCTATTGGAGTACGACTCCGCGAGGTCCGGCTGGAGGTTGAAGTCCTGATCGTATCGCAGGAGGCCAACCATGTGCTGCACGACGCCACCACAGTAAAGATCGCGATTGAAGTCATTGTCCACCGGTTCGGCGGTCAGATAATCAATGAAGATTTTCTTGCTATCGGATGCGCCCGCAGCGACAGCGGACCCTGCCGCGGTTGTCGGCGCAGCAGTGACAAGGGCGGGCGCGGTCGGCACGGCGGCGCTCTGCGCGGCTCGCGTTGCGGCAGTTGTCGGCGCGACAGTCGTTGGCGAGAGCGCCGCGGCGCTCCCCGTCGCCCGGGTCGGCGCGAGCGTGGAGGCCGGTGTCGCGGTGGGGGCGGCGCTCCCGCCACAGGCAGCAAGGGTGGCCGCCCCCGCGGCGGCGCTCGCCAGCGCGAGAAAGGCGCGGCGGCTCATCCCCGCGCCGCGGAGGTTGCGCTCCAGGTGCGCGAGCATCTCCGGATCGCGAAGGACCGCGCGACCCGTGAAATCGGGCTGGGAATCGAACGAAGTGTTTCCGTCCATGGCGTCACAAACTCCTCACGACACGACTGTACGCCCGCGCACGCGAGCGCCTCGACAAGGATTTCGCCCTTGAGAGCCGCACAAGTTGCGAAGAGAAACGAAACGCGCTATCGCAACAGCACGCCTCAGGGACGTCGTGTGACGAATTCGGGCCGGCGCATCGTGCTCCCAAATATTGGGACCCCGCCCGCGGGGGAAACCGCGCACAAGCGGTCTCGCACCGGCGCTCTGGGGGAAGCGGGAGGCCTCAAGCAACGAGGCTGGCCGACTTGATTGCTATTCTACCACATGAAGCAGACATATGCTAGACATAAGAGGTGAAACTCCCTCTCTTTCCGAGCGGTGGAGCGAAATGCCGTGGCTCAGTCGGCGGAGAGGGTGCGATTCGCGGCTTCGAGATGGACGCGAAACCGCAATCGGTCGCCCCGGATCAGGCTGAATCGGAGTTCGATCGGTTGGGTGGCCGCGTAGCTGGTCCGTTCGACGAGGAAGGCCGCATCGCCCGCTCTGAGGCCAAGCAGGGCCGCGTCTCGTTGCACCATCGTGATCGGCCGCAATGTCTCCTCCGCGTGCGTGATCGCAATCTGGCAATATTCCTTGAGGAGATCATAGAGGACTTCCTGCGCGAGCCGGTCGGGGGGAATCCGCTCGGCGCACGCGAGCGGCAGGTAGGTCGTTTCCACGACAAACGGCTCCGCATCGAGGAGGCGTAACCGGCTCAATTCGAGCACCAGCCCGTCATCAGCCTCGGTGAGGAGCGGCGAGGCGACATCGTCCACGGTGATGCGATAGCCGAGCGGGCGGGTACTGGCGACCCGCCCCTGCCCGTTCAATGTGCGGACGAAACTGTAGAGTTCATTCAGCGGCTGCTCAATGAACGGCGCCACCACCACCGTGCCGACGCCACGCCGCCGCATGACATGGCCATGACGTGCCAGAGAGGTGAGGGCGTGATTCACCGTCTGCCGGCTGACACCGAGATATGCCGCCAGATCCGGCTCGGGTGGAAGCATCGTTCCCGGCGCAAGGTCCCCACGCTGGATCGCCTGACGAATACCGTGCGCCAGTTGCTCGTAGAGCGGGGTGCGGCGCGATGGCGCCAGCGTGACCGTGAGGCGTTCAATCAACTGGGCGGGAGTTATGTCTGTCGTATGTTCGTCTGCCACGCGAACACTATACAGCCTCGCCCTTCGTGCGGCAATCCGCCCCCGGCAGAGAAGCAGGCTCGATGGGCTTGCGGGCCTGGATGAAGGCGCTGCTGATCGTCAGGTCGTCGTCGGTGAGGTGGCGGAAGCGCGGGGCGAGCTGCACGCGGGTGATCGCCGGGGGCAGTTCCGCCCGCTGGTCGCACACGATGGTGCAGCCGAGGCCCTCGATCACGTCAATATGCGCGGAATGCGGTGCGCGGTTCAGCGCGTCGCGCCGCCGCCCGTTCAGGAGCGACCAGACGGGGTCTGAGCAGCTCCAGTGGCCGCTCCATTCCCGCGTCGTGCCGTGGCATTTGAAGTCTATCGCATGGGAGAGCGCGCCGCCCGGCGTGAGCCAGCGGTCCATCGCACGGTACGTCGCTTCGAGGTCGGACGGATATTGCAGGACCGCCTGCGAGAAGATGAAATCCACCGATTCGCGCTCGATCACTGCCGCGTCATCCCAGGGTACGAAGTAGGCGATGAGCGGCGTGTGCGCCTTCGGGGCGTCCAGCTCGAGGAGCGCGTCGCGGATCAATGCCAGCCGTTGCGGGTCGAGCGCTGTCGCGAGCCGCTCATCCGTCAGGAGATGATGCGGGAAGTCGTACGACGGCAGGAGGGGCGTGACGAGCGGAAATTCATCCTCACCGGGGATCGGCGCGCGGCTCCGGAAGAGGGCGATCAGTTCATCGAGAATCGCGATGTTGCGTGTGCTCTCCGCGTAGCGCACGATGTCGAGCGCATAGTATCGCTCCGCGCCGGAGAGCAGCGCCGCCAGCCCCATCCCCAACGAATCGCCCGGCCCCAGTTCGGCGACCGTGCCGAATCGCGTGGCGATGCCACTCGTGTGCGCCATCACGAGGTGGCGCATCCAGACGGAATAGCAGTAGCGCGCCGATGCTGTCCCACCCGTCCGCCGCGCCGTCAGGTTTCGCAGGCCGGGCACGTACGTCGCCGCGCCGACAAGAAGCGGCCGCATTCGCACCGTCATGAAGGACTCCCTCACCACAGACGCCCCGCCCCGCCAATCGGGACATACCGCGTCTGATCCGCGCTATGATGGAGCACGGATGCGAAAGAATTGCCAAAAAAGTGTAAAGTGAATGAATCGTCATCGCGTTAGCGGGATGATCGCAGCGTCGGCAGGACAATCTCGCCGAGGAGTTGGATACCGTGCGCGTCGGTCAGGCCGTGCGGCGTGCCGAACTCGACCCGGGACGCGCCCGCCGCGAAGATCGCCTCGGCGTGCGCGATCACCTCCACCGGCGTTCCCGCGAAGGCGAAGGGGCGCAGCAGATCGTCGGAGATCAGCGCGGCGGCGGCCTGCCGGTCGCCCTGTTGCACCGCCGTCTCCATTCGCGCGAGTAATGCCGGATCCACGGAGAGCGTCGGATCGAGGCTCGCCACCGTGGGGAGATAGAGCGCGACTTCCTCCTTCGCTCGCCGCCGTGCCGCCGCTCCGTCCTCATCCACGACCGTCACCGCGCCGAGGACGATGCCGACCGCATCCGTATCCCGCCCCGTCTGCCGCGCGCCGACCGCGATCCGCTCGCGCATCACCGCTACCATCGCGGGGTTGACGCAGCCGCCGATCTTTACCTCGTCCGCCACTTCGCCGGCGAGCGCGGCCAGTCGCGGCCCCCACGTCCCAATCATCAGCGGCAGATCGGCGCGCAGCACATCGTAGTGGAGGACGTTGTGCGCGCTCAAGCGGAAGACCGCGCCATCAAACGGCGTGCGCTCCTTCGTGAGTAGATGGCGCACGACCGCAACCGCCTCCCGCATCGTCGTGACGGGTCTCGTCTGCGTGATGCCGAGGGAATCGAGCCACGCCCCTCGTGACAGCCCGAGATATGCCCGCCCGTCGGAGAGTGCGTCGAGAAGCGCGATCTGCCCGGCGATCTCAACGGGATGCACGGTGTACGGGTTCATGCTCGCTGGGCCGAGCCGGATGCGCGTCGTCGCCTGCGCCATGATGAGAAGCGGCCCGATGGGCGGCTGGAACATCAAATCCCCATA
>JAICJW010000583.1 GCA_025928215.1 Chloroflexia bacterium
AGGACCGCGAAGCGGTAGTGCTTGTAGAGGCAATCGACCGGGCCGAAGCCGGCTGCGCGCAGCCAGGCGAGCTGGGCCGGCACGCTGGCGCAGCGGTCGTGCGCCATCCGCGCCCGCGCCGCGTCCAGCTCCGCCTCGTCGCTGCCGAGCGCGGTCGCCTGCGCCGCCCAGACGCGCTCATAGAGCGCATCGAGGGCCCGATCGCTGCCGCTCACCTGCTCGGCATTGACGAAGACGCCGCCCGACGCCAGCGTTTGATGGATCCGCCGGAAGAGCGTCCGTTTGTCGCCATCGGGCAGGTGGTGGATCGCCAGCGCGGAGATGACCGCTGCGAACGGCCCCACCGGCAGCGGATCGCGCAGGTCGGCGACCCGGCACTCGTGGGCGATGCCACGCGAGGTCAGCGTCGTTGCCGCCTGATCGAGCATCGCGGCGGAAGTGTCGATGAGTGTGAACGACAAGCCGGGCACGGCCTCCGCGAGCAGCGCCGAGCAGAGCCCGGTGCCCGCGCCGAGATCGAGCACCCGGTCGCCGGGTCGCAGCGCCGCCGCGGCCGTCCGCACCGCGACGCCGTAGAAGTCATCGAAACATGGCACCAGCCGCCGCCGCGCCGCGTCGTACCCGGCCGCCGCCCGGTCGAAGAGCGCCGTCAAATCGAGCAGCGGCCCGTCAGCATCAGGTGTTGCCACAACCTCTCCCTCGTTCGCCCTCACCGCTGCCACTCCCGTTCCCTCCCGCCACGTCGGTACGCCGTCATAGTGAGCGCGAGGTCTTGAGCCCCGCGCCGTCCATCGCCCCGGTCGAACCCGCTATCGGCGACTGACCCGAATTGGTCGAGGGGATATATGCGAGCGGGATGGCACTGAGCCATCCCGCTCCCGCGTGTTCTCTGAAACTTTACATTGCCTGAAATGGCACGAATCGGGCGGAAAGAAGGCGCTGTTCGAGCACCTCTGCCAATGGGACGTTGCGTGAAACCAACGCGCTGGCGACGGACTCGTAGTCATATGACACCCGGCGGTGTTCAACATTCCAATTCTTCCCGTCCCAATGCACGAGGGCGTAAGCGGCGCGATGATCTCCGTCATGCGGGAATCCGACGGACCCTATCGAGGCTAACCGCTGGCCGTTGATGGTTCCCGCTGAGGCGCGGTGAATGTGACCGTAGATGTAGATGATGAGATTCGCTGAAGCTCCGCCAAGGAGCTGGACCGCCTCTTCCTCGGGGTCGCTTGCCACTCGCCAAATGGATCGGGTTCCAGGCTCAGGACGGCTTCGATATTCGCCGGCGTGCCGTGGACAATCAGCAGATCTTCCGCTGGAGACATGCCGCCCGGAGGCGTGATGCGCGTCGAATCCCAATGACGAGAGATAATACAGACCATCATTGCCTATCTGTTGACGGCACCAACCCGGAAGTTCCTGAAGTCGCGCGGGCGGTTCAGCCTCGAGCAGGTAGGCGTCCGTGTTGCCTCGGATCGCAACTGCATCGAGCGCGCGCAGTATCTCCAACGTCTCCGCGGGATACGGGCCGTGCAGCACCAGATCACCAGCGATGATCAAATCGTCATGCGGCTGCGACGCGAGGTCATCGAGCACGGCATCCAGTGCGGAGCGATTTCCATGAATGTCCGAGATAATCGCGACAGTATGGGTCTGATTCACGCGCGTCTTTCGATCGAAGCTCAATATTGCACCCCTCACGCGCTCCAACCGAAGGAGTCGAACCAGCGTTG
>JAICJW010000387.1 GCA_025928215.1 Chloroflexia bacterium
CCTCTTCGACATCAATCGCTGCCCGAATCCACGCATCCTCAGCCATCACGCATCCCTTTCAATGCAATGAACCGCTCAGGCGACAGGAAAAACTCACCAGAGAGACTACGGAGAGCGCAGAGGTCACGGAGGGGTAAAAAAAGGACGATTCCTCGTTGCTACTCCCCCTTCTTGGCGTCCTCAACGGTTCAATTCCCCGTGATTTTGCCGCGCATTTCGTCCAGCGTGTCGGTGATGATCCGGCAGATGTGGTCGAGGTCGGCGCGCTCGATGCTCAAAGGCGGCGCGAGTTGGATGACCGAATCGAGGCGGTCATCGGCGCGGCAGATCAAGCCCTTCGCTTTCATCGTGTCGGAGACCCAGCCGAGCAGCGCTTTGTCGTCCAGCGATTCCCGCGTCTCGCGATCGCGCACCAACTCGATGCCGACGAACAGACCGCGGCCGCGGATTTCGCCGACATTCAGATGCTGCCCAATCGCCGAACGGAGCATCGCTTTCAGATATTCGCCCATTTCGTACGACCGCGCGGGGAGATTTTCTCGTTCGAGGATGTCGAGGTTCGCCAGCGCCGCCGCCGCCGCGACGGGACTGCCACCGAAAGTGATGCCATGCTGAAACTTCGCCTGCTCATCCCCCGCGAACACCTCCGCCACCTCGCGCCGCACAATCGCCGCGCCGAGCGGTGCATATGCCGAGGTCAGCCCTTTGGCGACGGTGATGATGTCCGGCTGGATATTGAAGACAGTGGTGCCGAACATCGCGCCGGTGCGTCCGAAACCGCAGATCACCTCGTCCATGATGAGCAGGATGCCGTAGTGATCGCAGAGATCGCGAATGCGCTGGTAGTAGCCATCCGGCGGGACGATGCAACCGCCACTGTTTTGCACCGGCTCCATAATGATTGCGGCGACTGATTCCGGCCCTTCGACCTCGATGGTGCGCTCGACCTCGTCCGCGCAGGCCCAGGTGCATGCACCGGCGTCCTGACAGAAGGCGCAGCGGTAGGGGTGCGGGATCGGCACGTGGCGCGCGCCGGGTACGAGCGGCTCGTACGGATTGCGGGCGGAGGGCAGCCCGGTGACGGAGAGCGCACCCATCGTCGTGCCGTGGTACGCATAGCGGCGCGAGATCGTCTTGTACCGTCCGGCAAAGCCCTGTTTGCGTTGATATGCCTTCGCCAGCTTCAACGCCGTCTCGACCGCTTCCGAGCCGCCGGTCACGAAAAAGGTGCGCGAGCCTTCGCCGGTCGGCGAAATCGTCGCGAGCCGTTCCGCGAGTACCGTGCCGGGGACATTCGGAAACGAGAAGGGCGAGACGAAATGGATCTGCTCTAACTGCGCCAGCATCGCCTGGACGATCTCGGTGCGGCCGTAGCCGACATTGACGCAAAACAGCCCGGCGAGGCCGTCAATGTATTCCTTGCCGTCCGCATCCCAGATGTGGCTGCCCTGCCCGCGTACGATCACCGTCGGCCGTTCGAGCCGGCCACCCGCGGCGAACTCGTCCATTTGCGTGAAATGCAGCCAGACATTGTCCGCAATTGCCCGGCGCATCTGGGCCGCGTCCGGCAGCGCCGGAGCAGGCGTCGGAAGCGCCGCTGACGTTTCGTGGCCGTTCACGCTCATCGGTGCTTCTTCAACCGCCGGTTCGACGGCCACCGGAATGTGTTCGGGTTTCATGCGGGCTGGCGGCATATATTTCTTCGAGACGCGGGCCATCTATCCCTTTCCCTCCCCGGTCAATCCGACCGCCATATGGAGTTGCGGCGTGATGTCTCCTCGCCCGACGGCGAGGACGTAATCCACGACAATTGCCGGGATATTGACACCCGTCGTGTCAATGCTATTGCGGAACTCCATCGTGTAGTTCACTTCATTGACGAGCAAGCCGCGCTCCGGATGCTCGAAAACATCAATTGCCACGACACCACCGCCGACCGCCGCCGCGGCGCGATTGCAGAGATCAGCCAGTTCCGGCGTCACCGGGCAGTTGGATGCCTTGCCGCCGCGTGCCGTGTTCGTGATCCAGTGCGGCGAGTCGCGATAGATGGCGCAGATCGTCTCGTCGCCGACGACGAAGGCGCGGATGTCCCGCCCGCCCTTCTCCACATACTCCTGGATATAATAGGTACTGTGATGGTACGAGCCGAGTACTTCCTTGTGTTCGAGAATCGCTTCCGCCGCGTCGCGGTCGTTGATCTTCGCGAGCAGGCGGCCCCACGAGCCGACCGGCGGCTTCATGACGACCGGATAGCCCAGTTCCTCGATTGCCGCGAGCGCCGAGGCGGGGGTGAAGGCGACAATCGCCCGTGGCTGCGGCACCCCGGCTTCTTCGAGCGCGGCGGTGGTGTTCAGTTTATTCCCGCAGACTTCCGCGACGCTGTAGGTATTGACCGTTGGGATTCCCCATGCGTTCAGCAACCGGAGCGCGTGGAGCGCGCGTGTGTGGTTGATGCACCGCTCCAGCACGACGTCGAACGGCCATGTATCGGGCCGCTCAAATGGCAGGGTGATTCCGCGATCATCAACACGCGTGTATGCAACGCCGTGTTTCTCCAGTTCCGCGAAGAGCATTTTTTCCTCCACCCGCACGAGCGAATGGAGCACTGCTACCCGAACGGAACGGTCACGACTTGCCATACCATTGCCTCCACACTGATCGGTCTCCATGCGGCACGCGCCGCCGTCATGCGCCATTGTACGCGATGCACGCAAGGCGAGAGTATGTCCTCTGTACGTTCACGCGAACAGGTGTACTTGACAAGAACAGACGTTCCATTTACACTAAGCGAACAGTACCGGGGTGATGCCACTCCGGCGTGTGTGCATACACGTCGCAACCACAATTACCGGGAGGTATCGAACCCATGGCCGCCGCACTCAAAAAAGCGAAGAGCCTCTCTCGTCGGCAGGAGCAAATTCTCGATTTCATCGAGACCTTTCTCAATCAGAATGCCTACCCACCGACGATCCGTGAGATTCAGAAAGAGCTGGACATCTCTTCCACGAGCGTCGTGGATTACAATCTTAACGCGCTTGAGGAGCGGAGCTATATCCGCCGCAACCGGCACATCTCGCGCGGGATCGAACTGTTCGGCTTCAGCGCCGCGCAGCCAAGCAATGTCGTGAGCATCCCCGTCGTTGGCCGGATCGCCGCCGGTGAACCGATTGAGGTGCCGGAGGATTACGCCGCCGGTGAGTTCGCGGAATCGGTGACGATGCCGATCTCCATGCTTCCGAAGGCGACGGACGGCTTGTTCGCCCTCCGCGTGCGCGGGCATTCGATGGTGGACGCGCTAATCAATGATGGCGATCTCGTCATCCTCAAGCCGCAACTGACGGCGGACAATGGCGATACCGTCGCGGTCTGGCTGAAGAGTGAGCGCGAGACGACCCTGAAGCGATTTTATCGCGAGGGCGCGCGTGTCCGCCTTCAGCCCGCGAACGTCACGATGCAGCCGATTTATACCGATGCGACAAACGTTGCCGTGCAGGGCAAGTTGGTCGGTGTCATCCGCGCGGTGGATAACCGATTCTGAATCGGTATCAGTGGGATAATGGTCGGTGATCGAACCCGGGGATGTCATTTCACACACGGAAATGTGTGCCGCTGAGGATAAGAATCTTCAGGCCGGCATGCATTTCCGTTTGCATAACGGCATCAGCGTAGTCTTGATGAGCCGTCGCGCGAACGCCCCGTATCGAGACCGAATTGAGAACGAAGGCAAAACGCTTATTTACGAGGGTCACAACATCTCTCGCCATTTTCACCCACAGCCCGACAAGGAAGATCAGCCATTAAACACGCCTAATGGTCGTCCCACCCAAAACGGTTTATTCAGTAAGGCCGCACATGCATATAGGAGAACTCACTTCCAACCTGATCTCGTGCGCGTGTACGAAAAGATCATGGACGGGGTTTGGACGTTCAATGGAATATTTCAGCTCGAAGATGCATGGCAGGAGAAGAGCAACGGACGTAAGGTGTGGAAATTCCGCCTTGAACTCACAGATACTGTCGAGTCGAGTACTGACTCTACACGCCATTATGACATAGAACACAACCGCATCATTGAACACAACCGCATCATTCCTTCGACAGTCAAGCGTGAAGTTTGGAAGCGCGATAAGGGTAAATGTGTCAAGTGCGGTAGCACTCGTAATCTACATTTTGATCATGATCTTCCGTACTCACGTGGCGGC
>JAICJW010000153.1 GCA_025928215.1 Chloroflexia bacterium
CACGAATGGGCGGATCGCGGCCCTCGGCGCGGTCGCCAATCGCTTCGATGGCTTGCGCACGCCGATGCCGGACGAACTCGACGCGACGGGCTGCATCGTCTGCCCCGGCCTGATTGATATTCACGTCCATCTGCGCGATCCCGGCCAGACGCATAAAGAGACGCTTGCGACGGGGACGCGGGCGGCGGCGCGCGGTGGCTTCACGCATATCTGCTGCATGCCGAACACGGTACCCGCCCTCGATAATGCGGCGATTATCCGCGATCTGCGTGAGCGGGCGATCCTCGATGGCATCGTGCGCGTCTCGCCGATTGGCGCGATCAGCATGGGGCGCGTTGGCGAAGCGGCCGCGCCGTGGGGCGAGATGGCGGCGGCGGGCGCGGTCGCCTTCTCCGATGACGGCGATAGTTGCATGAGTGACGAGATCATGCGCGCGGCATTAGAAGCGACGCGGGAGCACGGCAAGCCGCTCGCCGTCCACTGCGAGGACAAAGCGCTCATCCCCGAAGGCGCGGCGATGAATGCGGGGATCGTCTCCCGGCGGATGCGCGTGCCCGGCATCCCGCGCGAGGCGGAAGAAGCGATCATCGCGCGCGATCTGCGGCTGGCGGAGGAGACGGGCGGCTTGCTCCATCTCTGCCACGTTAGCACAGCAGGCGGCGTGCAGTTGCTACGCGAAGCGAAGGCACGCGGTGTGCGAGCGACGGGCGAGGCGATGCCACATCATATGGCATTGACGGATGAATGGGTCGCGGGGGGGCGCGCGTGGGCGTGGGAGAAGCCGTACCATCCTGGCTGGCCGGCGCTCGATCCGCTCGCGAAGGTCAATCCGCCACTCAGGACGGCGGAAGATGCCGCCGCCGTCCTCGCGGGCCTTAAAGATGGCACGCTCGATTGCATCGCCACCGATCACGCGCCGCATACGATGGCGGAGAAGGCGCAGGATCTTGCCGCCGCGCCGTCCGGCTTCACCGGCTCGGAGACCGCGCTGCCGATCCTGATGGCGATGGTCAACGCGGGGTTGCTGACGATCCCGGAAATCGTCACCCATCTGACCATCAATGCGGCGCGCGTCTTCAATCTGTCGGGTGGCGTGCTGCGTCCCGGCGCACCGGCGGACGTGACGGTTTTCGATCCGGACGCGCCGTTCACGGTGTCAGAGGCGACGCTCGTCTCGAAATCGGCGAATACGCCGCTCCTCGGCATGCGCCTGACCGGTGCGGTCCGTGCGACACTTGTCGGCGGTCGGGTTGTCTACGACGCGCGGCGCGAACCGGCATTTACGGGAGGGGAGACTGCATGACGTATCAGAGCGCCGCACGGACCGCCGCACTCGCGCTCGAAGATGGCCGCATCTTCGCGGGCCGTTCGTTCGGCGCGCCGGTCGAAAGTGATGGCGAGGTCGTCTTTACAACCTGTATGACGGGCTATCAGGAGATCGCAACCGACCCATCATTTCGGGGCCAACTGGTCTGTCTGACCTATCCGATCATCGGCAACTATGGCGTCACGCCCGGCGACGACGAATCACGTCAGCCGTGGGTCTCGGCGCTGATCGTCCGCGAGTACGTGGACGAGCCGAGCCACTGGCAGATGACCGGCACGCTGGATGCCTATCTCAAGGAACATGGTATCCCCGGCATCGCCGATCTGGACACGCGCGCCCTGACGCGACATATCCGTGTACGCGGTCTCGTGCGTGGCGTGCTGGTGCCGGATCGGACGGGGATGACCGATGCCGAACTCGTCGCGAGGGCGCGCGGCGCATCGCTGACGTCCGATATTGACGCGGTAGGCGATGTGAGCGTGCGGGAATCGCGCGACTATGACGCGCCGCTCGACGGGCCGCATGTCGTCGTCCTCGATTGCGGGCTGAAGGAGAACATCGTTCGCTCGCTCGTGGCGCGCGGGGTGCGCGTCACCGTCGTGCCGCACGACACGCCGTATGCCGAGGTGCGGGCGCTCAACCCGGACGGTGTGCTGTGCTCGCCCGGCCCCGGCGACCCGGAGAATGCGGACGAGACGGTCGAAACCGTCCGTCAGGTGCTTGATAGCGGGACGCCGTATGCCGGTGTCTGCCTCGGCCATCAGTTGCTCGCGCTGGCGATTGGCGCGAAGACGAGCCGCCTGCCGTTCGGGCATCGGGGCGGCAATCACCCGGTGCTCGATCTCATCACCGGGCAGGTGCGCGTCACGAGCCAGAATCATGGTTTCAAGGTCGAACCCGACTCGATCCCGACGGCGGACGGCTGGCGGGTCGCGCATGTGAACCTCAATGACGGCTCGGTGGAGGGGCTGATGCACGACGCGATGCCCGCCTTCAGCATCCAATACCACCCGGAAGGTGCGCCCGGCCCGCAGGATAGTCAGGACCTCTTCGACCGCTTCCTCATCATGGTTGAGCAGTATCGGTTGGCACGGCAGACAACGGACGGGGCGCGGGCATCATGAGCGGTATGACGGGCAGCGGCGCACGCCTCGCGCGGCGGCACGGGGCGGTGAATCTCATGGCGTTGGTGGTATCCTGCGGGAGAGAGAGTTTGCGTACTGACTCCCAAGGAGTGACCGCACAATGACAGCCACACGCCACTATGCCACCACCTTCGATGAAGCCTGGCAACAATTTCGCGCCCGCCCGACGACGGACGATGAGACCGCCCACGACATCGGCAAGCAGGGACGCGCGGAGAAGTCGTCCTACGTTGCCTTCCTCGTACCCGTCACCGGCCATGGCATCGTGCAGGCGACACGTCCCGTCCGCGAGGCGCTCTCGGCGGCAGGGATTAAGGAGGTGCTGCCCTCCCATTTCTTGCACATCACGATCCTCGGCGTCGGCTTCGAATCGGCGATTCGCACGACAAACGGCAACATCGCGCGGATCATGGATCGCGCGAGCCGGGCGCTCCGCGATGTCCAGCCCTTGACACTGACGCTGAAGGGTGTCAACTCGTTCGGTAACACCGCGTTTGTTGCGGTGCATGATGAGAAGAACAGCCTGCCCGCGCTGCGCGACCGGCTCGTCGGCGTCCTGCATCAAATCGGGCTGGCGGGGTTCGGTGACTCCGCGCTCTCCGGCGAAGGGACGGCTCAAGATGATGAGGCGGAGCGCGATCGGGCTGATGCCGTCAATGCGCCGCCATACCTGCCGCACCTCTCACTCTGCTACTACCGCGATCACTATCCGACCGAACAGGTCGCCAATATCCTCGAACCGTACCGCGATCTGGAGGTCGGCACACTGCGGATGAACTATGTGACGCTCGCTGCCGTGCCGCACTCGGATTTCGACCGCTTCCCGCCGCTGACCCGGATTGCCGACCTGTTGATCGGCTAAGGAGAACAAATCGCGTGACGACGCCTGCCCTGATACTGCCCGCGCCGCCCCAGACCGTCTTTGTGATCGGTTCCGGCCCGATTGTCATTGGGCAGGCGGCGGAATTCGACTACGCGGGGACGCAAGCCTGCCGCGCTTTGCGTGAAGAAGGCGTCCGCGTCGTCCTCGTTAACTCGAACCCGGCGACGATCATGACGGACGAAGACATCGCCGACGTTGTCTATATCGAGCCGCTGACGGTGGACGTGTTGCGGCGGATTATTCAGCGCGAGCGGCCCGATGGCCTCTTGCCGACGCTCGGCGGCCAGACGGGCCTCAACCTCGCCGTCCAGTTGGCGGAAGCGGGCATCCTCGAAAAATACAATGTCCGGCTGCTCGGCACGCCGCTCGAAGCGATCAAGAAAGCGGAGGATCGCGCCCTCTTCAAGGAGACGCTGGAAAGTCTCGGCGAACCGGCGATTGCCAGCGCGATCTGTCACACGCTCGAAGAGGCGCGCGCATTCGCCCAGAGTGTTCCCCCGCCGCTGATCGTCCGCCCCGCGTACACGCTCGGGGGCACGGGCGGCGGTATCGCGGATACGTGGGACGATTTGGATGCGAAGGTACTTGCCGGCCTGCACGCCAGCCCGATCCACCAGATTTTGCTGGAGCGGTCCCTGCTCGGCTGGAAGGAAGTCGAGTACGAGGTGATGCGGGACAGCGCGGATACCTGCATCACGATCTGCAACATGGAGAACTTCGATCCGGTCGGTGTGCATACAGGGGACAGCATCGTCGTCGCGCCCTCGCAGACGCTCTCGGATCGCGACTATCAGATGCTGCGCTCCGCGTCGCTGCGGATCATCCGCGCGCTTGGCATCGAGGGCGGCTGCAATATTCAGTTCGCCCTCGATCCGCACTCGTCGCAGTATTACGTGATCGAAGTCAATCCCCGCGTCAGCCGCTCCTCCGCGCTCGCCTCGAAGGCGACGGGCTACCCGATTGCCCGCGTCGCGGCGAAGATCGCCATCGGCAAATTGCTGCGCGATATCCCGAACGCCGTGACCGCAAAGACGACTGCCGCGTTTGAACCAGCGCTCGATTACTGCGTGCTGAAAATCCCGCGCTGGCCGTTCGATAAGTTCTACCGCGCCGAACGGACGATTGGCACGCAGATGAAGGCGACGGGCGAGGTGATGGCAATTGACCGCTCGTTCGAGGCGGCGATCCAGAAAGCCGTCCGCTCGCTCGAATGGGACGAGCGCGACCTCGGCTGGGAAGAAGAAACGTGGGATGGGCCGGGCGGTGCGGACATTCTCGATGATCTCGTACGCCGCCCGAACGATCAGCGGCTCTGGGCGTTGATGGCCTCCTTGCGGCGCGGTATGCCGACGGAGGCGATTGCCGCGACGACGGGCATTGACCCGTGGTTCATGCGCCGCCTCGCCGCCATCGTGCGGATGGAGGAGCGCATCGCGCGCGAGCCGATGAGCGATGAACTGCTCTGGGAAGCGAAGCGGATGGGCTTCGGCGATGGCTGGATCGGGCGGCTGACCGGGACACCGGAGGCGGCGATCGCGGCGAGGCGGCGGTCGGTCGGTATCGTGCCGGTCTGCAAAATGGTGGATACCTGCGCGGCGGAGTTCGAGGCAGGGACGCCTTACTTCTATACGACGTATGAGGACGAGAACGAGGCCGAACCACTGCGAGGGCCGAAAGCGGTGGTGATCGGCAGCGGCCCCATCCGTATTGGTCAGGGGATCGAGTTCGACTACTCGTGCGTCCAGGCCGCGCATGCCCTCCATGCGGCGGATGTCCGCTCGATCATGCTGAACAACAACCCGGAGACGGTGAGCACCGATTTCGACACCTCGGATCGCCTCTACATCACGCCGCTCGATGAAGAAGGCGTGATGGACATTCTCTATCACGAGGGGGCAGGGATTCCTCACCCCCCGCCTGCCCAAAGGGCGCCCGGCTTCCCCGCGGGGGAAGGGGGAGTCGCGGGGGCGTACCCACTCCCTAGCCCCCTCCCGACGCAGGAGGGAGAACAAGTGGCGGCTGTTGCGGTGATCTCCCCTCCCGCGTCGGGAGGGGTTGGGGGTGAGTATCCGGCCAACACCCCGCCCGTCGTTTTGCAGTTCGGTGGGCAGACGGCGATCAATCTCGCGGGGCCGCTGGCGGCGCTCGGTGTGCCGATTCTCGGTTCGGGGCAGGAAGCGATTGACCTCGCCGAAGACCGGAAGCGGTTCGAGAAGTTTCTCCGGCAGGTCGGTATCCCGCAGCCGCCGGGCACCGCCGTTCGCACCCTGCTTGATGCGGAGATCGCGGCGGAGGCGATCGGCTATCCCGTGCTCGTGCGCCCGTCGTATGTGCTCGGCGGGCGGGCGATGGAGGTCGTCCATACCGAGGAGGACTTGCGTGCCTACTTGAGCCGCGCCGTCCTGCTCTCCGATAAGCCGGTGTTGATTGACAAGTACCTCGCCGGTAAAGAGGTCGAGGTGGACGCGATCTGCGACGGTACGGATGTGCTGATCCCCGGTGTGATGGAGCACATCGAGCGGGCGGGCGTCCATTCCGGCGATTCCTTCGCCGTCTATCCCGGCGTCAATCTCTACCCGACCGAGGTCGAGCAGGTCGTCGAGTACACGACGCGGATTGCACTGGCGATGGGCGTGCGCGGCTTGATGAATATTCAGTACGTCATCTACCGGGCGCGGCTCTACGTCATCGAGGTGAATCCGCGCGCCAGCCGCACGGTGCCCTTCCTCTCGAAGGTGACGGGGGTGCCGATGGTCAAACTGGCGACGAATATCATGCTCGGTACGAGCCTGAAGGAGCAGGGATACGAGGGTGGCCTCTGGCCGCGCCGCCCGCTCGTTGCCGTCAAGGCGCCGGTCTTCTCGATGGCGAAGTTGCGCGGCGTCGAAGTCGGGTTGGGGCCGGAGATGAAATCCACCGGCGAGGCGATGGGCATTGACCGCGCGTTCGCGCCCGCCTTCATCAAGGCGATTGCCGCCGCCGGGATGGCCCTGCCCGAGAAGGGGAGCGTCGTCGTCTCGTTGCAGGATAGCGACAAAACGGACGAATACGCCGAAATAATGGAGCTGCTCGTCCGCATGGGGTTCCACACCTATGCGACGGAGGGAACGGCCTCATGGCTGGAGGCGCACGGCATCCCGGTGCCTGCCATCGCGCATCGCATCGGCAAGGGTTCGCCTGATATGCTCGACCTGATCTCGAACGGCACCGTCCATGCCGTGATTAACACGCCCGGCCCGGTGGACCGGGAGATCGCGGACGCCTTCTTGATGCGCCGCGCGGCGGTCGAACGCGGCGTCCCCTGCATCACCAGCATGGATACCGCCCGCGCGATGATCGAAGCGATGCGCGTCGGCAATGAGGCATATACCGTGCAGCCGCTACCGGACTACCGGAGTTTCGTTGGGCGGGGGTATTGACCTCACCCCCGGTCCCTCTCCAACGCGGTGGAGTGGGGGGTGGCGTCGCGATACCGAGGCGTTCCCCATACGTCTCTAAGAAAGGCTCGCTCCCCTCTCCATCGCGATGGAGAGGGGGCAGGGGTGAGGTAGACCCGTGCAGACATTCACCGCCCCGATTATCGAGAATGAGCCTGCCGGGCGCGGGAGCGTGGTGCTGCGGGTGCGGCTGCCGCACACGGTGGCGACGCAGGCGCGGGCGGGGCAGTTCGTCCATATCCGCACGGCGGGCAATACGGATCAATGGGATCCGCTCTTGCGCCGCCCGATGTCCCTTCTGCGGGTGGACCCGGCAACGGATGAAGGGCTGATCCTCGTGCAGAACGTCGGGCGTGGCTCGGCGTGGCTGCTGGAGCGGAGAGCGGGCGAGACGCTCGATCTCCTCGCGCCGCTCGGTAGTGCCTTCACGGTCGCCGGCAATCAGCGGCATCTCTTGATGGTCGCGGGGGGAGTTGGCATCGCGCCGCTGGTGATGCTCGCGGACGAGGAACTACCGAAGGGCGCGGAGATCGTGCTGCTGATCGGCACACAGACGGCGGAGAAGCATCTGCCCCTCCATTACCTGCCCGAGCAGGTCGAGGTGATCCGCGCGACAGACGATGGCACGCTCGGGCATCACGGCTTCGTGACGGATTTGATGCCAGAATATCTGGATTGGGCGGATGGCGTCTTCGCCTGTGGGCCGAACCCGATGTTCCGCTCGTTACGCGCGAAGGTGCAGCAACATCGGGGCGTACGCACGCCGCCCGTGCAGATCTGTATCGAGCAGCAGATGGGGTGCGGGATGGGCGTCTGCCTCGGCTGTGTGGTCGAGACGAAACATGGCTACGAGCGCACCTGCACCGAAGGGCCGGTGTTTCAGATGGAGGCGCTGACATGGTCGTGAATCTCGCCACCGATCTCGCGCCGCGTAACCCGCGCGAACTCGTCGTATCCAATCCAATCCTCGTCGCCTCCGGGACGTTCGGCTACGGGATCGAGTATGCGCGGATTATGGATATCCAACGGCTCGGCGGTATTGTCTCGAAGGGGACGACGCTCCGGCCACGCAAGGGAAATCCGATGCCCCGGATCGCCGAGACACACGCGGGTATGCTGAACAGCATCGGCCTCCAGAACCCCGGCATCCACGAAACGATCCGTAAGTATGCGCCGATCTGGGAGCGATGGCAGACAAAGGTGATCGTCAATATCAGCGGCGAGCATGTGGATGACTACGCGGAAATGGCGCGCTTGCTGGATGAAGCGCTGGGGATCGCGGGTATCGAAGTCAATATCTCCTGCCCCAATGTGGATGTCGGCGGCATGCAGTTTGGCGTGGATTGTGTGATGGCCGGAGAGGTCACGGCGGCCGTCCGTGCCAATACGACCTTGCCCGTGCTCGTCAAACTTTCACCAAATGTTACAGATATTGTGGTAATTGCGGAATCTGTCGTCGCGGCGGGGGCGGACGCGATCACGCTCATCAATACGCTGAAGGGGATGCGGATTGACACGAAACGCCGCCGCCCGATCCTGACGACGGGCGGGGGTGGCCTCTCCGGCCCGGCGGTGAAGCCCGTCGCACTCTGGATGACCGCGCAGGTGGCGCAGGCGGTCGCGGTGCCGGTCGTCGGAATCGGCGGCATCGCGACGATCGAGGACGCGCTGGAATTCTTCATGGCGGGCGCGACGGCGGTGCAGGTCGGCACGGCCTCCTTCGTCAATCCGCATGCCGCGCTCGATGTGCTGGATGGGCTGGCGGCATGGCTCGATGCGGAAGGGCTGAATTCGCTCAATGAGATTATCGGCGTCGCGCTGCCCGGCCCGATGCCGCTCCGCACAACCGCCCCGACCGCCGCCGACGAGGCCGATCTGGTGGCGATGCTCCGCACCGATGATTGATCTGCGCTCTCGGCGGTGGGGATGGTGACGCCGATGGCCCATATCGCAGTTCGGCGCATCCAGTCCGGTGATTATGAGGCATTGCGGATGCTCGATGACGCGGTGATGCGCTACAGCGCCCGTGCCTTCCTCGGCTTCGATTGGGACAGCGCATCGTCGGAACGGCGCGAGGAGCAGCGGGCGATCACGCCGGATATCTTCGCGTTCTATCTGCACACAGCGTGCTCGTTTGTCGCGGAAGATGACGAGATGATCGTCGGCTACGTGCTCGCGCAACCGCTCCGGCATTTTGATCTGGAACCGCTCGCGGTCTGGGTCGAGGACATCTCCGTCCACCCGAGTCATCACCGGCGCGGCATCGCCAGCGCACTCTACCGGACGTTGCACGATTGGGGTCAGTCAGCGGGGGCGACGGCAATTCTGGCGGGAATCCATGTGGACAATGCGGCGTCCCTGGCGATGCATCGGCATGTCGGGTTCGACCTCTACGAATCGCGAACGGCCGTCTGGCGGCTTGATTGATGGGGAAGGGAAAACACGTGAGTGAACCAACGGCGGGTGAGGTATTGCGGCAAGCCGGGGCGATCAAGCAGGGGCATTTCCTCTTCTCATCCGGGTTACATGGCGATACATATGTCGAGAAGTTCGATTTGCTCCGTAACCCACGGGCGACCGAGCAGATCTGCGGCGGGTTCGTTCGTGCCTTCGCCGGTGCGGATGTGGATGTCGTCGCCGGACCGACGACGGGCGGTATCCTGCTCGCCTTCGAGACGGCGCGGCAACTCGGCGTCGCGGCGGCGTACGCGGAGCGGGAAGGCGAAACGGGCCG